>CAYGYN010000001.1:0-13818 GCA_964354195.1 Candidatus Woesearchaeota archaeon
GGAGCAGTTTGTTGACCTGTCTGGGAATCTGGCTGGACCGTTCGCTTCAGGAGAGTTGGTGAATCTTGAGAACAGCGTTGCTGAAATCCTTGTTTCCAGCGGGAAAGCCAATTTTGTAGACGAGGGATAATAAATATAATGGCAGACTTACGAAGGTTAGAATGGCAGCTACAGGATGTTCGGTTTCTTGCCGTAGTCGGTTCAATGGACAGATACAGGGTTAAGAGAAAACTTGCTTTGGGCACGTGCAATAGATTTTATAACAACTCTTCTAGTGATCGGGAAAGAGATTATATTCGGGGAATAAAGAAGCAAATTCAGGAAGTGCAATATGTTGGGAAGCGAAGCTGTTAGGCATATGAGAGGATTTTTAAAGTAACAATTATTAATTACAATATGGCAAAAAAGCAGATGAAAAAAGAGGATGAGAAGAAGCTTTATGCTTTTCTTGGGGTTTTTCTTACTGTCATTGGTTTTATAATTGTATTAGCTACAAGGAAAGAGGACAAGTATGCGATGCATTATGGCAAACAGGGATTGATTCTGTTCCTTGCGTGGGTTATTGTTTCAGTTTTTGGAATGATGCCTTTTGTAGGGCATTTTCTTGGGTGGATTGCATGGATAGCCTGGCTTCTACTTTGGATAATTGGAATTGTCTATTCAATTAGCGGCGAGATGAAGAATGTTCCTTTGATTGGGCAATTCGGCGAAATGATTAAGATTTGATTGTTCTTAGAAATAACCGATAGAATATTAGATGGCCCTACGCGGAATCGAACCGCGCCCCCATCCACGTCAAAGATGTGTCCTAGCCGATAGACGATAAGGCCTTAACTAAAATCATAATTATCAATATATAATATTATCTATGGCCCTACGCGGAATCGAACCGCGGCATTCTCCACGTGAAAGAGACATTCTACCATTAGATCATAGGGCCTTTCTAATGTATAGAGTTAAATCATAGTATTTTTAAAGGATTAGTATTTCAGAGTTTTGTGCCTCCATAGCTCAGCTGGCTAGAGCATCAGTTTTGTAATACAGAGAAACAAAAAAACTGAGGGTCGAGGGTTCAACTCCCTCTGGAGGCTTTATTTTATTTCTATCTTGGATTTGATATGTTAAAGGATAATACTTAGTAAGTTAGTAACTAAGTAAGTTAGTTAATAAGATAAGCTTAAATATAGGCTTACTCTCTTTAGAAAAGAGAGTTTTCCTGCAAATCAGAGAAACTATCATAGAAAAGAGGATAAAAAGGTGAAAAAGTACTTACTTTTGGTCGAGGACGAGCGACTTTGGGAGAAATTCAAAGAAACAAACAAGGGAGACATTAATTCTGAGATAATTGAGCTGATTAAGAAGAGAGTTGAAAGCAAGGAGGGAAAGAAATGAAAAAACTCAACACAAAAGCACAGGTTGCAATATATATTATAATCGCGCTTGTGCTTGTCGGAGGGATAGTTGTATTCTTTGCTTTTAGGGAGAGTATTTTTGGACCTACAGTAAATCCTGAACTAAAACCTGCGTTGGATTATTATCAGTCTTGCATTGAAGAGCAGGCAAAACAAGCAATTGATTTGGCGGGCTCGCAGGGCGGGCATATTTATAATGAGGTATATATTCCCGGAAGCGAGTATGCACCTTTCTCATCACAATTAAATTTCTTAGGATTCCCTGTGCCTTATTGGTTCTATATATCTGGGAATGGACTGGTTAAGGAGAATGTGCCAACTCAAAGCAGCATTGAGGATGAGATTTCAAGATACATTGAAGAAAGGCTTAATGCGAATTGTTATTTTGGGGATTTCAATGACAAAGGCTTTGTGGTGACTGTTGGAGAGCCAAAAGTCAAAACAACAATAGCAGACACAAAGGTTAGCCTTGCTGTGACTTCGGACATAACTGTTTCAAAGGACGACAACTCAGCAACAAAGAATAGTTACTCCTTGAGCATAAACAGCAAGCTTGGCAAGCTATTCAGCACTGCCTTGGCAATATACAACAAGCAAAAAGCCGATGCTGTATTTGACAATTACACTGCAGATATACTAAGAGCTTATGCTCCTGTTGATGGCGTTGAGATAAGCTGCTCTGGCAAGATATGGAAGACTCAAGAGGTTATCAGTGAAATAAAAGATGCTCTTGTTGCAAATGTTGCAGCATTGAAGTTCAAGGGAGATTATTACACTATAAGTAACAAGGACAATAATTATTTTGTGATTGACATGCCTGTTGACGAGCCTATCAATATGATTTACTCAAAAGACTGGCCCACAAAGATAGAAATTACAGGAGCTGATGACCAATTGATGATTGCTGAGCCTGTTGGAACGCAGGAAGGAATGGGAGTAATGGGCTTCTGCTATGCACCTTATCATTTTGTTTATGATATAAGCTATCCCATATTAGTGCAAGTATCTGACGGGTTGGAGATGTTCCAGTTCCCTGTTGTGGTTATTGTGGACAAGAACATGCCGAGACAGGCAATGCCTGCGAATTTGCCTGAAGAGGAAGAAACTCCCGAAATTGATATCTGCCAGTTCGACACACAGGATGTGCAGATAAATGTGTATGATACACAACTGAATGCAATCGAGGCCAACCTGACTTACATCTGCTTCAACCAGCAGTGCAATTTGGGAAGCACTGAGGATGGAAAGTTTATAGGCAAGGCCCCTGCATGCTATAACGGATTTATTCGTGCCAGAGCAGGAGGATACAGCGAGAAGAAGCAATTGTTTTCGACAAACGAAGAAAGTTCAGCTGATTTAATACTTGATAGAGAATATGATGTCAAGCTTGATTTGAGGGTTGGCGGTGAGACACTCGCGGGAACAGCCATAGTTTCTTTCCAGGGCATAACAACGAGTTCAACTGCACTGCCTGATGCGAGCAGCATTAAACTTTCAGAAGGATTGTATAATATAACCATCTATGTTTATGCAAATACTAGTGTCACTATTCCTGAAAGCACAAAGACACAATGCACAGAAGTTTCAAAAGGAGGAGTGCTGGGCTTCTTTGCTGGAACCGAACAAAAGTGCTTTGATATTTCTATTCCTGAGACAAAGCTAGAATCGAGCCTTGCAGGCGGAGGCAAATCAGAAGTTTACATACTTCCTTCTGATTTGGAGGAAGGAACATTGTATCTTAGAGTTGACTCAATGCCAACTCCTAATTCCATGGAGGATTTGCAGAAGAATTTTGATGCATTTGATGAAATGGGGGTTGAACTGGCTTTAGCATGAAAAGAAAAATACTGATTTTATTAGTTGTATTCATTTTCATAACTCTTGGATTTGTGAGCTCGCAAATGTTCAGTTCAAGTTCGACGACTTATCAGAAACAGGCAGATTTCCAGACATATTATTCTTCCTCAGACATAAACACTTATTGGCCAGTGCTTTCAAATAAAGAGGACTGCAAGGCAAGACAGGATATTATACTGAATGTTGCGCCAGGGGGCTGCCAACCAGGTGTTGTGAGAAGCGACTTGCTTGCTGACCAGAATGTACCTGTATTCTGCCAGATTGATGCATTGCAGATAAATCCATTGATTGACATAAAACAAATCAAGAATATCAGATTTACAGGGACATATCCTGCGGAAGTTGCAGGCACTGGTTTCCATCCTGCTAGGGCTGCTGTGAGAACCACAGATACATTGCTTGGAAGCCCCCTTGTGAACAATATTGGCTATGTTGTCGTAATATTGAAGAGGACTCCTGCGGAGAAGACTACAACTGTAACGAACGTAACTGTAAATGGCACAATCAGGAAAAATGTGACTGTAACTAAACTGCCTGATTTTGTGGTAGTGAACTTGACTGCACAGCTTGAATATGACGCGGGGAATGCAATTGGGATTGGGAGGACAGAATTTATCCTGGAGCCCCCGAGCCAGAACACTGCTACAGCAGAAGTAAATAAAATAAAGAACAGTTTCTGGGGAGGAAGATATTCGCTAAATCTTGAGGAAGCTGATGTTGATTTTGCAACTGTTTCGTTGTATGATGGCGATGCGAAAATCAGCACAATCAGAATCAAGAAGGGCGAGACTTCAAAAGAAATTTACCTGCCTGGAAGCTATTGCATGGTTGCATTGCAAGCACAATATAACGGGCTTGATGCTGCAAAGACAAAGGCAACACTCCAGATTACAAATGACAAGGGCACAGATACAATGGATGTTTATGAGGGAAGCTCGTTCCTGAATGATAAATGCAAAGTGGGCAAGATAGGATATTCAAAAGAAAGTGAGCTCGGCAATGTTACAATAACATGCAGCGGAAAGAGCTTTATGCTGACTCAGACGCCTATTGCAACACCTGGTTTGCAGGTTATTATTATAACCAAGGACAAGCTCAAGGATCAAAAAGGAGTAATCGACAAGCTTGTCAAGGGCGGGGTTACAATAAAATTAAGGGAAGGAGATAAGATAGGGGAGGTTATAAAGGACGACAAAGGAAATGAAAGAGTATTTGCTTCTGGAGAATACAGGCCAGAAGTTCTTTCTGACAATGATTTCTCAATAGATGCTAATCAGAATAAGGCTGCGAGAACCGCGTTCGAGCAAGTCATATCTGCATATGAGCTGGTTTACAATGATTATCCTCAGGAGAAAACGAATGTGGAGGGTGTTGATACTTTGGTCGGTTATGCGACATATTCTGAAGAAGCGCTTTCAAGAGCAAAAGATTTTTCTGGCCGTTATGAGCAGTTTGCAACAAAGGAGAGCTTATTGACAAAATTGATAGCTGCTTATCCTAGTTCAAAGCAAATTGATTCTTATCAAGCTGAACTGGCAGATTTGTATACATTGGATTTAAGCTCTGCAAGCGCGAGTATTGATGCAAATGGAAGAGCCAACACAATAAGATTAGTTCGGGTTAGAGAGCCTTTAGAGGAAAACAAACCAAGAGCAACATTTATACTAAATGGCGCTCAAATAGGGCCTGTTCCTGAGAACGGGAATCCTTATACTTCTCCTGATGGCTTCAAACTTCAGGTGGTTAAAGTAGGCATAGACTCAGCAACAGTCAATATTGCATGCAAAGATAAGGGGAAGGATGTAGGTGCATCAAATCTTGTTGTAAAATTAAGCGATAGTGGACAGAGCATTTGCAATGCAAAGTACACACTGAAACTCAGCGAGCTAACTCTGCAAAAAGCTGCGAGAGTGACTCTTTTGCCAAGTGCAAAAAACGCAGGCAGTATAACCAACCTGACTGTGAGAATAGGAATTGAGAAGAGAGCAATACAACTAAGTCCTGAGAGAACAAGAGACAGGATAAAGAACATAAATGAGAGCATAGCAAAGTGGGAGAGCATTTCTGAAAGACTCGGGAAAGTTGTTAAGGGATTGAAATCAGCCTGCCTTGCCACGTCACTTGTACTGACTGTGAAGAGTTTTGCTACAGGAATTGGAGGAACAACTTTGGCAAGGCAGCAGGCGATGTCAGGAGCAAACGGGTGGAAAGTAAGGTGCCAAAACGCAATAAACGATGGATGGATTGACAGAAACGGCAATGGGCAGGAAGATGGAGGAGAGAGACTTCCCACCAAATACACAACTGTAACAGAATGCTTCAATAGGGAGGAGAATAATATCAATTCAGAGATTGATGCAAGAAAGAACGTGATAGATACTGTGAACAAAGATGTACAGCAGGTGGAGCAACAAGCTGGCGTAAAGTCAGGAAATCTTGTAACAGGAGCTAAAGTTGACGAGAAAATTGCAAGAGACAAGTATCTTGATATATTAAAGAGCAAATATCCAAATGAAGCCTACATACAGCAGTTGCAGGTTAATCCCGATGGGACAGCTCCTTTCACTTACACTGATTTAAGACAGATGGATTATAATCTTGAATTGCAGAAAACTCCAAGTTTGGCTATACCTGCAACAACAGCTATGACTGACCTTGAAAAGAATATAGACGCTCAGAAAAAGAATCTGGATTCTGCATTGCAAGATTCAAAGACAACAAACATGGAAGTTGGTTCGATAGGGCTTTTGACAGAGCGAAAAACTTCGACAGTTGATGTAAGAGATTTGAAGAAAGAGGGTGATAGTTGGACTGCTGGTGGAAAGAAAATTATACCCCCTGCAGCAGGGCTGCCTGAAGATTCAGCTGTTGCACTAGTTTCAGCCAGCGCTTCGAATCCGAATGATCCCACGGCAAAACCAGAGAACAAAAAACTTCTTATTGTCGGAACAAGAAGTGGAGGAGAACTTAATCCCAGCGCGGCTTATACTTACGAGACTGACGCAAGTGGAAATATTGTAGTTAAAGATTTGCAATATGTTGCGGGGGGCAATAAAAACCAAATCGCTGGCGCAACATCAGACACAAAAGATATAAGCGAATTGAATTCAGATTATAGTTTCTCAACACTCAAGGACAAATCATCGCCTGTTGAGGGCTATCCTATAAGGGCTGAGGACAGGAAAGTCAGGTACTTTGAAACAGGACCTGACAAAGGACTTGCAAGCCAGGTTCCATTTGATTTGGAGATGGGATGGTATGTCAGAGTGGACTCGAGCCTGAAGATTGGAAATAATATTGCTGCATATGATGCTTCTGGTTTGCCGAAGGCATGGAATATATGCAATGTTGGACCAAATAAGATAATTGAACAGGATGATGTTTGCTTCTTTTACACAGGGGTTTCTATTGACAGGTTCCTTGACTTGAGTCCTGAGAGGTCAAAGAAGCTGCTTGATGATTCAAGAACAGCCATAAGACAAGCCAATAACGCTGCAGGCGGTTCAAGCGCAAATATATTGGGCAAAACTCTGCAGAAAGGGGCGCCAACATCTGCTTTTGCAGGAACAGAGTGCCAGGAATTCATGAGCATTGATGATTGCAAGGTATTGTTTAATGTTTGTGACCCGGTTATTTGCCCGGCAACAAGGTGCAACTTCGGAGGGCTTTATCCTGTTTCTGATGTAATACAGTCGGGAATTGTCGGGAGCGCATTGCTTTGCCTGCCAAACTACAAAGAGCCTATTTTCATTCCTGTTTGTCTTACCGGAATTCAATCCGGGATTGATGCCTGGGTTTCTATATTAAAGAATCATCGAGATTGTCTGCAGGAGAACCTGGACAAGGGAACAATGTCAGGAATATGCGACCAGATGTATTCAATATACCTATGCGACTTCTTCTGGAGACAGGTAGGGCCTATGGCAAATATACTAATTCCTAAACTTATAGAAAGCGCATACAAAGGAGGACAGGGAGCAAGAGGCGGCGGCGAGTATTTGACTGTGCAGAGCGCATGGGACAACACGCAGAAGTCAATGAATTACATAACACAAACTTATGCTACAAATTCATTCAAGGCATTCCAGGCAAAGTCAATTTCTGAAGTTGGGGCAGAAGTATGCAAGATGTATGTATCTGCAAAAGGACCAAGTGCGTTGCAAAGCCTCGTGGAGCCTGAGAGTCCTCCTCAATTCCATGCATGGTTCAGCACCACAAAGTACAGCGATGCAACTGTGCCTGCAACTTCCCAATACAAAGTATTCTACCATATATTTGCAGGAAAGGCTGCTGGAACTTACTACTCTGTTTATTTGAAGAATCCTCCGGATTCACCTTATTATGCGCAGATGTCAACTGTGCAGGTTGCTTCTGGGTTCGCGAAAAAGGGAGATTATGCATCTGAGACAAAGGACTTTACTGCTCCAGAGGGCTACAAGGAGCTCTGCGTGAGAATAAACAATGAAGAGAAGTGCGGATTCCAGCAGGTTTCATCAAGTTATGCTGTAAACACGCTGAGGGACATGTATACCTCGGACCAATTGAAGCAGACAGATATAAAGTCGCAGAGCGAATGCATCAGCGGAAGCGTTAGCGTTGGTGCGCTGCTGGCAAACACAAATCCTCAGGCAGCACTTGAAGAAGCTGCGTTGCCCCAGATATCAAACAGAGGAATTGTAAGAGTGTGCTCAACAAAGAATCCTGCTGAGACAACTGAGCCTGGAAGGTGGAAAGAAGTTGGCTATTGTGACACGCAGTCTATGAAGTGCTGGCTTGATTCAAATAGCGTTGATAATGCAATAACTGCAAATAATCTTGGCTTGAAGAATGCGACATTGACAGAATTGAATAATAATTTGAACAAAGATCTTGCGAGCAGCAAAGATGTCTTTATAGGTGAAGCGGGCGTTACACAGCTAAGAGCATTGAGACAACTTGTAGATAACATAAAAGCTGGAGACACTCCCAGCGCAGATGTTGTTTTGGGCAGGATAGATTCCCTGGTTTCAATGTTTGTGCTTAACAACCAGAAAGCTTCTCTTTTCCTGACAAGGGCAATAGTTGTGAACAAGAGCAAAGGCCCTGGGATAGATATTATTTGGAAGGCGAGAACTGCACCTGCAGGCGGCGGGGCCTGGTGCATAGGCACTGGGAAGTTAGTGTATTATGCAACCAATGCACAGATTCCATTATCAGGAAATTGCTTTACAAGCCAGGCGGATGCGCAGGCAGCACTTGCTGCTGGAGGGGGCGGAACAATAACTGCAAGTGCTGCAGGTTATAGTTTAGAGAGCTCGTGGAAAGGACCAACGAGTGATGAAATTTTTGTAATGAAAGATAATGCGAGGACATCCTTTTATGTAACCAGGTCAACTATAGAACTAAGTGTTTCTGGATGGTTTGATCGTACGGTCGGTGATTTAATTGTAAGCAGGATTGATAAAACTCAGAGATACAAAGCGATAATAAAATTCAGGGATGCGAGCAAATCAGATATTCCTCTTGAGATTTACAATGCACTCAATGGGAAAGTTCTAGTTGAGAAGGAGCAGAAGATAATGACTCCAGATGAAGTTAATGCATTGATAAATCCTGTAACTGCTGCTGCAGCGCCTGTTCCTCCTGCAGGAGACGTTAAAACCACAGCAGATTGCACTAAAGCAGGCGGCAAGTGCTTCCTGAGCTCATGTGGTGGAGACCATCCAAAACAACTTGGTGCATGCACTGATTCGCCAAATTATGCTCCTAATTTCCCAGTATATTGCTGCTCAGTTCCAGGTGGGACGTCTGCTGCATCGAATGCTCCGGTTGTTACCATGAATACACAAGGCTATCCACAAGAGATAGCTTTTGTTTTTAATAATCAAAACTATAAGTTGGTTAGTAATCCGAAATTGCCTACACAGAATGGCAAGTACTATTATCTTGTTTATAAGGACGGAACGTTAGACGAGAGTTATGTGGTGGAAGCGGATCCGAAGGCAATTGATTCTACGAAAATTATATCTGGATTCTATAAGTATGGCGGTGACAGCCCATATTCAACAACGAATATAGATTTTGATGTTAGTAGTTTCTCTTCTCCTGCATCTGCTTTGAAGCAAGCTATGCAAGAGGCATTGTTTAAGGCATTTTCTAGTTATGTTAAAACTTTGCAGGTGCTGACTTTAGACAACAATCCAACAACCAATGATAAGGTAAGAATAATGGTTGGAAGCCAATTTACTGGCTTAAACATAGAGAAATTAGCGCCTGCTGATGCTACTGGGACTCAGGCTGGCGCGACTCATCTTGTATGGACAGATTCGAGCACAGAGTTTAGCGGGGGAACTCCAATTGCAAAGGTTTCAAATAATCAAATAATTTTTAACTTTGACAAAGCATCCACTCTGCCTAAAATAAAAAATGTGCAGGAAGATGTCGGGCCTTTGAGGGTTGATTTGCCCGGATTAGCTTCTGCACTTGGCGTTAGTGAGGGAGATGTTGCCGACAAGATTTATGACTTGCTTGATGGAGCAATAATTTCGGGACAGAATATCAATTCTAATACTTTGATTGTTAGTTCCTCTTCGACTGGAACTGGCGGAACGACTGCTGCTTCTCCAAGTGTGACAATTACAGCTGGGCAAGTGGAGACAATATCTTTTTCGTATAATACGGCAAACACCGCATTAGTTAATTACGACAACACACTCACCAGTAGCGGGCCTACAACGCCTTCCGGGACAGCAAAGGATTTAGAGAACCTTAAAACTGTAACAGGTGTAATAAGCTCACATGCAAAGGATTTTCTTGCAGCAACTAGCAATAAAGAAAAGGTGCTGATTGCCTATAAAGTCCTTGATGATTACCAACAAGCAAGGGCTTTGCTGGTGAAACTTGGAGGTTCAACAACAGAAGTTGACAGTTCTATAAGTGCGATTCAAGAATATCTAAATGCCTTTGTTATTAGTAATAAAGCTGCTTCAGCAAAGCTTTCTCCAGTGCCAACCAAGCCAGAAATAATGGTGATGTATGGATTAGTATATGAAAATGATGTTTTCAAAAGCTTCCAGGGCAACGCAGATGTCACAAAATACATGACTTTAACCTATCTTGTTAGCGAAATATATGCATATGTTGGGATTCTTACTCAAGATGTAAAACTGGTAGTTAGTTCTCAAGGTGGAATAAAAAGCTGCATTATGACTGGCGCAGTGTCTCAGCTTCCTGCGGATAAACTATTGAAAGTCTTGCAAGATCTCGATAAAGACGGCAATACATTCATCTCCCCTGAAGAGGTTTATAATTACAGGGCAGATCTTTGTGCAAAAGCACAACAAGCCAAATAACAATTCAATAACTTTTTATAGCGTTTCTATATCGGATATGTATGCCTGCAGGTGTGCCAGAGTGGTCAAATGGGCGACGTTTAGGCCGTCGTAGCTTAGTGCTTTCCTAGGTTCGAATCCTAGCACCTGCATTCGTAAGGCACCAATGGTTCCTTGCTGACAACCTCCTTATAATCATATAAGGAGAGGAAATTTAAAATGAAAGCTTTAGTTGTATGCAAACATCCGCACGAGAAGGAACATCCTGATGTACACAAAATTCTTGAGAATTCAGGCTTAGAGGTATCTTATGCCTGGAAAAATACCCTGACAAGAAAAGAACTTGCTGATATGGATTTGGTGATTTCTATTGGCGGGGATGGGACAGCACTTTCAGCGTCTCATTTTATCGAGAATAAACCTCTTCTTGCTGTGAATTCATCGCCTGAAACCTCTGTGGGCGCGCTGACAACATTGACACTCGGGGAATTGAAAGACAAATTGGAGCAAATAAGCAAGAAGAAGTTCAAAACAGAGAATCTTGAGAGAATTGAAGTTGCAATAAATGGAAAACCTGTTGAGCATCTTGCTTTGAATGATGTTTTTATTGCTAGCGAGAAGGCTTATCATATCTCAAAATATAAAATCCTGTTCAATAACAAAGAAGAAACTCAGCGTTCCTCAGGATTGATATTTTCCACAGGCACTGGCTCAACTGCCTGGTTCAAGTCGGCTGGAGGAATTCCTTTTTCTCCACAATCAAAGTTCATACGAATGATTGTGAGAGAATCCTATTGCGGGAAGAATGATTGCAAGACAATAATGAAAAATCTTGAGATAAAGGATAACGAGCAGATTGAAATAATTCCTCTTGTGAAATCGGTTCTTGCGATTGATTCAATAAGAGAATATTTTCTTAACTCAGGGGATAAAGTTGCAATAAAAATCTCAAAGAGTCCGCTGAAGAGGATTGTTTGATTATATAAGGGCACCCATGGTTCCCTTGATATGTCATTCCTCCTTTTATTGCATCTGCTGATGGTTGAAGAATTATCTGCACTGCATAGTCTATCTTTGATTTGCTCTTGCTGCGGTGCTCCTCGCTTGAGAGCTGTGGGCATCCTCCCTGCGACAAACAAAGAACCCAGAAAGAGCATCATAAACAAAAAGAGGACAATATTGGAAATGAACTAAGGGGCAAACTAACTAGAACTATTTCTTCTTTGCAGCCTTTGCTTTTTCTTTTTCTTTTTCTGCACTTGCTACTTTGGCTTTCAGCTTGTCTTCAAGTCCGAGACGGTCTATAAGCTCTTTGTAACGATTTCTTATTGTGACTTCTGTAATTCCTGCGACATCGGCAACTTCCCTTTGGGTTTTCTTTTCGTCGTTCATGAGGGCTGCTACGTAGAGAGCTGCGGCTGCGATTCCTGCTGGGCCTCTGCCGGATGTGAGCTCGCTGATGTCTGCTCTCTTTAGAATCTTTAATGCTTCATTTTGTGTTTTTGGGCTCAGGTGAAGGATGGATGAAAATCTTGAGATGTAATCCTTCGGACTGCTTGGGGTGACTTTGATTTTTAATTTTCTTACGATGAAACGATAGGTTCTTCCTATTTCTTTTCTTTCTACATCTGATGCTGCTGCTATTTCGTCAAGAGTTCTTGGAATGTTGTATGAGCGGCAGGCTGCATAGATACAAGCTGCTATTACTGATTCCATACTTCTGCCTCTTACTAATCCTCTTTGAAGAACGAAATTGTAAACTCTTGAGGCTTCATCTCTTACAACACTTGGGAGGTTAAGAAAACTTGCTACTCTTCGAAGCTCGGCCATTGCAAGCCTGAGATTGCGCTCTATTGATGTTGAAACACGCTCCTGCCATTTCTTTAGTCTCAGGAACTTTCTTGTTTGTCCGCCTTCCAACTTGTAAATATCTGAAATTTCCCCGACATTTGTTGTTAATCCCTTGTCAAATTTCTGGAGAGAAATTGGAGCTCCGCCCCTGCCTTTTTTATCGCTCTTGTCGAATTGTCCTCCGACATCCTGCCCGGTGTCAACCATCTTTTCTTCAACAATAAGCCCGCACTCATTGCAGATTATCTCGCCGCGCTGTTCATCATAGGTTAAATCAACACTTTTACATTCTGGACATCGTTTGACATATGTCATTTTAAAGATTTTTGGAAAGATTTATAAATGTTAGTGCAGATTTGGGTATTTAAACCTTTGGGTTAGATATTTTTGTCGTCGATTATTTCTTACGGATAAAGAGCGGACCTCTAAGCAATTTGTTGGATGCTATCAAAAAGCGTAAAGTTTATATATATGTATCTATTTGATACTTTAATGTAATTAATATGGCGCAAACTTTAGAACAATCATACAATCCGACTCTGGCTACTTTGCAAATGGTAGAGGAAACTATTCATGATGCCAAAGAAGTTCTTACAATGGCTGAACTCAAGAGGAGGCTTCCAAAAAAAGTCAATCATAATGCTCTCAAAGTACTTTTGGCTTATCTGCAAAAAAGCGGGAAGATTGAGTTTACTCCCTATGGGGTTGTCTGGATTTTTGCAGCGAAAGAAGACATAGATACTGTTCTGAAGAAAGGCAGAACATGGAGCTGAAAGACAAGGAGAAGATTGTTAAAACAATCGGGGCTGCTGATTTGGCAATTCTAAAACTTGAGAATAGCATAGGTGCATTCGAGTCAGAAGGAAAGAGCCCGCCAAAATCAGATGTGCAGCTTTTGAACAGCATCCATCGCTCAATTGATATTCTTAAGACCAATCCGTTTGCCGGCGACAATGTACAAAGAAATTTATGGCCCAAAGAATTTGATAGTTTGCCGAACCTGTTCAGGATGGAACTTTCGCAATTTTGGAGAATGCTTTATTATGTGATTGGCGACGAGGTTAAGATAATCAGCATTATTTTTGAGATAGGCGACCATGAGAAGTACAATAAGATATTTGGTTATAGAAAGAAATAAAATTATTTCTTGTTCTCGAGAAGAACTGCATTAACGTGCCCTTCCTGGCTCGGGCGGTTTGTGATTCTTGCCTTGCCAAGAGATGTTTCAATTATAGCACTTTTGACTAATCTGTTTTGTCTTGCGAAAAACTTGTTTTGAGGAGTTTCTTCGACGTTCTTTATTTCTGCCTGCTTTACCTTATCGCCTACAAGAACATTTGCAATATTGGCTTTCAAAAGAACTGTTTTTCTTGCTCCACCTCTCGCAT
>CAYGYN010000002.1:0-19224 GCA_964354195.1 Candidatus Woesearchaeota archaeon
ATTAATTCTTCCTACCTCTACCTCATTATTAGAACCAAGTATCTTAATATAAAACTTTGCCTGATTATTTTCCCATAAGACCCTATAATTTAATAGTAAAAAAAAAGCTATATAAAAAAATATAAGATTATAAATAATAGACTTAACATAAAAAACATATATAAATATAACATATATAAGATACATAAAAGCTAAGCAAAAAACTAACTAAATAGATTCACATATATATGTAAGCTATTAAAACTAAAAGAATAGATGTATATAATAAGCCTAAGCATAACATAACTATATACTAAAGTATAAGGTGTTTACTATATAACTACTAAGCTAAGCAATAAAACATAAACAGCCTTATTATTTAAAAGTTCACTACTTTAGTGAACAAGGTAAAAGCTAGTTCTTGACTGCTAACTTGACACATAAAACATAATATTGTGCAAAGTAAAAGACAGGGACAGGCCGTAGTGGGTGCTGTCCAAATCACCCCATATTTTAGAAATAAGGAGGCTCTCTCAGACAGAAAAATATAAAATCTAGCGGTGGTGTAATCTAGTATCATAGAAATAAGAATAAAAAGGACTTGATTTATTATCAAATAACACTATGGTGTAATTAAATATTAGGGGTTTTAATAACAAACAAGATATAAGAATGTTTACAAAGATAACTGCAGGATTACCACATAGAAGATGAGGTAGAATAGAATTAAGTGACAAAAAGAGAGCGATAATATATTTAGACCTACTTGAATTATGGAAGAAGAAAAGTAGATGAGCTATAATTGTAGAGATGAAAAGAAAATGATTAAGTCCATCTAGTATAGATGATACAATTAAATATATGTTAGAGTAGTGCGGGGTGGGTAGATGATTGGGCTACCCCCATAAATAAATGATTATAAAAAATTTTAAAAATATAATTTTAACAGAAATGGTAGAGCAGAGTAAATGGCCAGATATAAGAGGTAGGGTAAAGATAAAGAGTGATTGAACGGTGAGTAAGGAGTGATTAACTGAAGCACAAAGGTTAGTAGCTGAAGAGAAGTTGAAGGATGTGAGAGAGGGGAAGGATATTATTAGACAGAAGGATATAAGTAGGAACTTCCTAGAGAATTTTGATAATAATGTAGCTGTGATAGAGAGAAGGGAACTGCAAGGATATGTAGATATAGATGATACTACGGTATTAAAACCTATGCCATTAACTAGCAAGATACAGGAAGTGTTTGACAAATGTGAAGCGAGTAAGAAACCGTTTACCTTAGCTGTTATCTGTACTGAGTTAAGTATAGCTAGAGAGAACCTAAGTAATCTTTTGGAGAAACAGAACTATAAAATACCTAAAAAGTTATTGAAGAATCTACTACTTAGGTATGCTGAGGAGAAACTGTTTGATTGAAAGAATGTAGCAGGGGTTATTTACTACTTAAATAATAACTTCAGGGATATCTATTCAAGTAAACCAGAGGGAGAAGGGAAGCAAGACCAGAGTATCTCACTTAGTAAACTGTTTGATAAATCAGAAAATCTTAAACGGAAACTAAAGAATAAGACCCAGCAGTGAGATTTAGAGATAGAGTGAGAGTTCGACAAAGAAAAGCTAAATCTGGACTAGTGTTTAATCAAGAGACTTCTATAAAAAGAAAATAAGCCTCATAAATATTTTTACCTATATTAGATAGCCCTAAAAATGAGTATAAATTGTGGTAAATGTTATGAATTAGAAAAATGGACAGATATTGTATGATATGAGTGATTATATGAGATAAGTAATTTTGGTAATGTAAAAAGTAAAACAAGAAAAACTAAATACATATATAGAAAATGAAATATATCTATACCCACCACCACAACTAAATTATGAAAAAACATAATACAGGCCAATAATATAGATTGATATAAGGTTTTGTGATTATATAAGAATTGAGTAAGTAAACAATATAGAGTAAATAGACTTATGTGATTAACATTTATACCAAATCCAGAAAACAAACCAATAGTGAATCATAAAGATTGAAACAAACAAAATAATAATTTAGATAATTTAGAGTGGGTCACACATAGTGAAAACCAAATACACGCTTATAGGTATCTCGGTATAATACCATCTCGTCCCAATTTATGAAAATTTTGAAAAGATAATAAAAATTCTAGGAAAGTGGTTCAAAAGACTTTACAATGAGAAGTAGTTAAGATTCGAGACTGTATGAATGATATTATTAGAGAGTTAAAATTAAATCATATATCTGATTGTTGTAATTCTAAAAGAAATAAATGCTGATGATATATTTGGGAGTTTTATAATTTAAACCAACCCATATGAGCATAGACTGTTGAGCCTGTTTTTCCTGTTGCTCCGACCACGTTCCTTGTAATAGGGTTGAAAAAGAAAAACTTAAGGATAAGAAGAAGTTATGGTGAAAGGGAAAAGAGTGGTGTTGATATTTAGATGAGAATGGTAAGTGTAGTATCTATTCAGATAGACCATTAGTCTGTAAAAAGTTTGGAGAGTGTTCTAACTTATATATGCAATGTCCTTATCATCCACAGGATACAGAATATTCTAAAGAGTTTGAGATACGGAGCAAAGGAAGAGCTAGAGAATGAAATTTATATCTATAAAAATAAAAATGGCTATATATCGTGAAACAGAACTTACTACTGAGGAAGAAGTTATGATTAACTGATTCATATCTTGGCAGCAAAACCCATTCAAGTTTATCAAAGCTATGTGGGGATTAGATGCAACTAACAGAGAAGATAAGTTTGTAAAAGGCTTACACTTGACTCGACAGCAGAGCCAAATAGTAGAAGCTGTAAGGAGAGCAGTAAATGAAGAAGGTAAAAGATTCATAAGTATAAAATCAGGACACGGTATCGGGAAGAGTAGCATAGTAGCTATGCTCATCTTGCGGTACCTTTTTTGTTTTAAGGATGCACAGGTGCCTTGTACCGCACCTACCCAGAGTCAGATGTATGATGTACTTTGGAAAGAGATAGCTGTTTGGGTAAATAGGATGCCAGAGTGGGTACAATGATTATATGAACTCTCTTGAGATTATGTAAGGATGTCAGAAAGACCAAAGACTTGGTTTGCTAGAGCTAGAACCGCTAGGAAAGAGAGTCCAGAGGCAATAGCTGGTATCCATTCAGACCACGTAGCTATATTTGTAGATGAAGCTAGTTGAGTACCAGATGAGGTGTTTACTGTAGCACAGTGAGCTCTTACAAATGAGAATGTTTTGTTTGTAATGATAAGTAATCCTACAAGATTAAGTGGATATTTCTATAAATCACATACTATATTAAAAGATGAGTACCAACTCTTCACGTTTTCTTCATTAGATAGTCCTATAGTTGCGAGTAGTTCACAGTTAATTAACTGAATTATTAAACAATACTGAGAAGATTCAGATGAATATAGAGTAAGAGTATTGGGTGAGTTCCCTGACGAAGATATAGTTAGAGATGATGGGTATATGAGAATGTTTAGACAGACAGATTTAAGATATTCATCTACTTCAAACTTCTGAAAAGACTTGGTTCTAGGGGTAGACCCTGCTTGAGAATGAAAAGACCAGACAGCTTGGGTATTAAGAGATTGAATTACAGCTAAGATTATGAGATTAGAGCCTATATCTACTCCAAAAGGTATAGCACAGATAACAGCCACTCTGATGACAGAGTATAATATCCCACCAGAGAGAGTGGTAGTAGATAATTTCTGAGTATGAGCTGACTCTATACAGGAATTAGCTATGATGTGATATAGAGTTTATTGACTTTTCTTAGGAAAGATAGCTAGCGACCCTAAACAGTTCCTAAATAAGAGAGCTGAGCTATACTGGAGACTCAGAGAATGGTTGAGAAAAGGTTGAGAGTTGATAAGACACGAAAATCGAGATGAGATATTAAATATATATTATAGAAGAAAAGAAATAACCAGCCAGATACAAATAATGGATAAAATGACTATGAGAAAAGAAGGTATAAGGTCACCTAATGTAGCTGATGCTATAATGATGACATTTGCTGTTTACTGAAATGAGTGATGAGTATATACACCAGACTTTAAACTAGACCCACGAGGAGCTTGAGTAATAGAAAACAACTTTTTATCCGATTTATAACAAAAATAAAATGATAAAAGATTTTAATGACCTATTATTGATAGAAGAAGTACAAAGTACTATTGACAATCTTATATGCGAGTTATATCTTTTATCTAAAGAGACAAATAACCCAGAACTCAAGGTAAGGTCTATGAAGTTAGTAAGAACTTTAAGGCATACAAAGTTCTGATGTGAGAATCAAGTTGATATTGAACTTGAATTTACAGAAAAGGGGGTATAATATTTACAATTACTCTTTATAAACAAAGAAATATATGGCAAAATCATCAGATAAAGCTAAATATAGACAGAATAAAGTGGATTTTTTTGCGTTAATGAAAGAAATCTGAATGTCTGAAATGGATATAGTATCACATTGTAGAGGTGAATATACATTATGATATAATTATGTAGTAACTAGAAGGATAAAATTTAGAGAAAGACGAAGATTATATAACGAACAGCTGAAAGATTATGAGAAAATCAGTATGAATGATATATATTCTGTTATGCAGACAGCATTAGCACTCTACTATACAGACGAACTTACTGTAAATTTTGTACCCAGAAGTATTTGGTATGATGAGACGGCAGAGAATCTACAGAATCTTGCTAAATTTGATTTTGATGAAATGTGATTAGATACTTTGAATTATCAAGTACAACGAGATAGATTATTCTACTGAGTTTGAATTAGACAGTTGATGTGACGAGATAAATTAAGAAAAGTGCCAACTTGGGATGTAAAAGACCCTTTAACTATGATACCTGACCCTAGAGGACACACAGATATAACTAAATTTAGGTTCATTTGATTTGAAAGTCAGATGACTAAAGAACAAATGACACCAGAGAAAGGTTACTTTGATGTAGATAATTTACAACAGACATTAGATGCTGAGACACAGACTACTTTAGTAGCTGAATCACAACCTAGAGCACTTAATGAGTCACCAGATACTACAGAAAACTGATATTGTTCAGTTTATCATCATTATACAATACTAAAAGGTAAGAAATATCTAGTAACTATGTGAAACCAAAGACAATGAATAATCAGACTAGAGGAAGTAATGCCTATGGGGATAGAAGAAAAAGAAAATCCTAGCTTGGTACAGTTTCCTATCGTATTGAACTACTATGACCCAATAAGAAATGACCCATTTGGAGTATCTATACCAGATTTAATAGAAGATAAACAAAGAGCAAGGTCAGTAATAGCTAACCTTAATCTAATCAAAGCTAAATATGAAGCTTTAGGATGAATCAAACTATATAACCCATATGCAGTAAGAAATGCAGCTGATTTAGAGCAACCTACTGTGGGAGCGAAGTATATCCCAGTAAACCCAGAGTTTTCTTGAGGTAGAATAGATAACATTATATATGATACAAATAATACTAATAATATTAAACAAGATTCAATGTTGTTTCCCAATACATTACTTCAAGAAGAATATATGTCTACTGCTATTGATAGCCAACAACAATGATTGGTTGGTTGAGGTAAGACTATGACTAAATGAGAGAACCAAAGTATCCAGCTAAATGCTAATATGAAATTCTTACTAAAGAGTAAGGTTAATATGTGGGCAGAAAAACAATTTTGGTTGATACGATACCAGTGTTATAAATTATTCTTCTCTTGAGCAGATGTGAAGTTTATTAGATTAAATAACTGACGAGGAATTAAGTGAGCAACATTAAAAAAGAAAGATTTTATAACAAGTAAAGACCCAGAGATAACAATAGTCTCTAGGATGGAAAAGAAAGCTCAAGACCAAGTAGATTATGCAAACTTAATGGCTATAGCTCCAATGTATATGCAAGACCCAGATACTCCAAAGATAACTAAATCATTTATAAAAAGAAAGATTCTATCTTTAGGTAATGTGGATAGAGATGAGATAATGATAATGTGCCCACCTAGTGTAGAAGAATTAGAAGCTAAACAATGGGCTACACTTATAGACCAAGATGAGACACCACCAAAGATACAAGATATGAATGAAGACCATTTGACATATATAATAATCTATCAATGATGTGAAGATACAAATGCTAAATGGGAAGCAATAAGTAAAAGAAAACAAGCTATAATGATGAAAAATAAACAACAACCTATAATGCCTTGAATGTGACAACCTTGACAACCCTGAATGGAACAGAATATAGCACAAAATCAGATAGGTAATTCAATGTCTAGTATGGTAGCAAACAATGCACTTCAAAAACAGAATGCAAATCAAGTAGTTAGTGCACAAGATGTAAATAGTTTTTAATTTATTAAATATCACCCCAATGGAATTTAACAAAATCGTAGCCTTAGAGGGCTTAATCTCTAAAGAAACTTACGCAGAAGAATTAAAGAAACTAGAGCCAGCTTATTTCCAAACAGTAAAGAACATCGCATTTAGCGATATTCTTACTCAAAGAACTACCGAAGCTATAGTAGAAGCTGAATCAAGATTAGTACAATTAAAAGAAGACCTAGAAAAAGCACCAGACAGTACAGCAGTACAAGGATTGGTACACCAAAAAGAAGAACAAATCCAAACCTATAACAATCATTTATATGAATTGAGTATAGGAGCACAAACAGACGCATTTAACAAAGATTACTATGAGAATTTGATTTTAGACATTAAATCTCATATAGATGGAATTAAATAGCTTTATGAGTGACGAAGATACAGATACTCAGACAGCTAGAGCACAAGCAGGTCAGATGGATAATAAAGTGGCAGTTTGACTATCACAGTTAGGTTCTACTGTATTCTCACCTGCTGTTATGAAGCTATATGCTAAGAAACAAGGTATAGAGGCGGTAATGGATATGTTCTGACTAAGATATGGAGATTTAAATGATGCTAAAAAACTAAAAAGATACTGATTATTTGACCCTAGACATAAAGATTACTTAGATTTCATACTTAAATGGAGTAAAGATAGATGAGTAGCGATGTATAATATGGAATTACTAGAAGAGGTATGAGTTAAAGAAGAAGAAGTTAAACCAATAGTAGTAGAAGAAAAGACATACTTAGAGATAAAACCTGATGCTTGAGTAGATAATGTAAAAGAAGACGAGCTTAAAAAGAAAGTTAATTTGATAGATTTTGATACTCTGGACTCAAAACCTATAGAAGAGATATGGGAGATACGGAAAAAAACTACCAATAGAGGTATCTGACCTAAGGTAAGAAATGATAAACAATGGTTCATCAAAGAACTAAAGAAACTTATTTAATATCTAATATATGGCATTCTATGATTAAGGAAAACTTAGACCCAATATCATTATGAGCAATGAATGAGCTTGTCCAGACAACTGGTTGGAAGATGATTTGTGCTGAAATTGATAAATGGTATGAGATGAAGAATGCCAACCTATTAGATGTTAGAGCAAATGTAAACGACTACAAGTACAACGAAGACCAGCTAATAAAAGAGCAGTTGAAGTACTTGACAAAGTTAAAGAATTTGCCTAGTTATCTAACAACTATGTCTTCTAGTTATCACGAAGACCGCAGCAATGAGCTGTAAGAATAGAAGTGTTCATTAACAAAGTTTCCAGACCGACATCACTGGATAATAAATGTCATTGTAGAATAGATACTACACAATTTTATCTATAACAAACACCCCAATGGATGAAGAAATATCCAATATGTCTAAAGAACAACTAGATGCTAAACTTGCTGAGTTCGCTTGACAAGATATGAATAAAGTAGCTTTAGATGAACTTTCAGGGAAGACAAACCCTGTAGCTGACCAAGAAGTAGAGGTTCCTGTAGAGGAAAAGAAACCAACAGCTAGTGAACCAATACAACCAAAGGACAAATACGAGCAGAAACAGAAGATAAACTGGGCTCAAACTAAGTATTGGAAAGAACAGGCAGCGAAAGAGAAAGCCGAGAAAGAAGAACTATTAGCTAAAATCAATTCAGGAGAGGTAGATAATGATTTATCTAGTACTGAACAGGTAATAGACAAAATAGTTAAACAAAGATTAGCTGAATTTCAATGAGAACAATCATTCCAAAGCGAAGAAAAGAAATTTATCAAACAACACCCAACAGAGTTAGATTATCTTGAAGATATAAAGGAACTAGCGAAAGAACACTCACTAGACCTAGATACAGCAAGGATAGTATATCTCTCAAAGGTAGCACCAGAAAAAATGTATGACCCTACTGAGGAAAACAGAAAGAAAATACAAAGAATGGATACTAGTTGAGTATCAGAATATAAGGAAGAGAAAAAACCTGAAAATATGACCTCATCAGAACTTGAAAAGCTAGGTAAGGATTTACTTAAAGCTGGCAAGTTAGACAAAAGATTTTAAATTTTAAATTTATTTTACAATGGCATTAGAAACAACATTAAATGTAAATAACGTTGGTCAAGTACTACAAATCATACTTCAAAAGAAAGTATTGGAAAACTTTGAACCAGATTTATACTTCTATTCTTACGGTGAAAAACCAGTATGGACAGATGGATATAACACTTTAGCTCGAACAAGAGTAAATAGACTTTTGGTAGACTACACTGCAGCTGTTCTTATAGAAGGACAAACTCCAGTAGAAACAGACACAAACAACAATACAATATCAGTTACAGCAGTACAATATGGTCTATATGTTAGTATATCAGACAAATTATTGGCAGTAGCTCCTTTTGATATAGTTGGAAGAAACGCATTAGAAGTATCTCATAACCTATCAAGGATTATAGATGCAGCTATCCAAAACCAATTATGGACAACTTGTCCAGCAGCTAATATCGGTTATGTAAACTGAGCAGTTCTTACTTTCGCAGGTAACAGAGCAGCTATAGTTAATACAACTGATTTATTAACAGCTAAAATGTTAGCACAAGTAGAAGCTATCCTTGAAACAAAAGCAGCACCTAGATATGATGGATACTATATGTTATTTGCACATCCAGCAGTAGTTAATGATTTGAGAACAGAAGCAGCTACAGGAGCTTTCATAGATGTTATGAAATACAAATTACCTGAAAACATCATAAAAGGTGAAGTTGGAGCATTAAACGGTATCAGAATCATATCATCTCCTTACATAAAGAGAGTATTGAATGCACATCCTGCTACAATATATCCTAACTTCTTCGTATGAATGTGAGCTTACTGAGTATGAGTATTACAAGCACCACAAACATACATAACTCCAAACACACCTACAGATAGCAATCCATTGGCACAGAGAATCAAGATTGGTGCTAAAGTAGCTTTCGGTACAACAATCTTACAACCAGATTCATTGATAATTGTTGAATCAACTTCTTTCTTGAATACTAATTCATCTTTCAACACTATCTAGTCTTTATTTAAGTTAAAAAAATTACAATGAGTATATTCTTTGAACACACACTTAATATAGCAAAAAACTGAGCTGGTTTAGCTATCAAAGCTAGTAAAAATGCAGCAGCTAAATTTGCTAACTCTGTTAATTACACAATTAACGGAAAAATGTATATGGAAACTACATCAGATATAGACCTTACAGGAGTAGACCTTTTGGAAGGTGAACACGTAATGGTATCTGTATGGTTATCTACTGATAAAACAGTATCAATAACAGCAGGTAATATATCTGTTTGATATGCTGATTCTGTACTTACACCATATGAGACTAAAGATGCTGATATGTCTTTAGAATCAACACACGCACTTATATGAACAATCTATATCCTTTGATTAGCTTGAACTTTCACAGGATGAACTACAGAACTAGATGATGCAACAATATTGGTTATCTACAATGATGTATTTTCATCTTTAGGTTTATAATAGGGGGTGAATTTGAGATATATCTCTTGAGCAGGGCGACTTGCTCAAGAGAGTATAACTTAAGTAATTTAATCATAAAAATATACAATATGCCAACAGTACAAAAAATAGTAGATTTAGCTAGATGATTATGATATGTTACAACTAGTCAGTATATAGATGCAGATGCTATAGAAGATTTTAATAATGTATATCACGATATTGAAAATGATATAGTAAGATTTGTAGATGAAGATTATTACTATGATATACAATATACAGATATAGTAGCTAACCAAGTAGAATATATTATGCCACAATCTACTTCTAGTATAAGTGGATTTAAAAAGATGAAAGATATATCTCTTAAATTTGTAAATGATTCACATAAGGTAGATAGTTATGTAGCTTGAACTAAAACTGTAACTTTACTTACTAACTACTCTGATTTAACAGCAGGCCAGACTGTAACATTTGTAAATAAAGAGGGTTATTTAATTTGAACTGATACTGTATTTGCTGTAATTGTTCCTTGATTACAATTTGTACTAACTACTTGAGTAAGTTTAATTCAATGAAACTTATTGAGATTTAAAACTTGAGTAACTTATCAAAAAGCTAAAAATATAAGTACATCTGCATTTGCTATGGATGAAGAATTTTATAGAAACAACACACCACAATATACACCTATGTATAAAATAGCAGATAAGTCTATATTTATATATCCTATAGGAACAGAGAATGTAACTAACTGAGTAAAGATATATACTATTAGAGACCAAGTAGATTTACTTATAACAGATGTAGAGAGTGCAATAAATATACCACGACAATACCAAAATATAATAGCACATTGAATGTTGCCAAGAATATATCAAAGAAGAGCTATGTTAAATGAAAAAAATGCAGCTGATATAAGCTTTATACAGAAGAAAGATGAAGCTATAAAGGAATTAACCAATAGAAATATAAGTGCATTACAATGAAATCTACCACCTTTAAATAATCTATCATAACATATGGGGCTAATACCAATATTAACACAATGAGCATATGGTGGCATATCTGATGATATGTTTGTATGAATAGCTAATAGTTTCCAAACTATTAAGAATTTGGAAGTAAGAAAAAATCCCAAAGGTATTAAATTACAATATGCTATGGTAAAAGATAGTGTGTCGGTTATAGATGAAGAAGTCTACTGTATGATAACATTACCTACTAGTTGAGATGTTATAGCTTTTTGAGTAACTTGAAATATATATAGAAAGCATACAGCTACTTGGGTTAAAAATACATATGATATAGGTAATAAGGTGGTATGAGCCGCTATGTATTCATTATGATGAGTTTCTTATTTATGGTTTTGTACAGAGGCTAAGTTACGAAGAATAACAGAAACAAATGCAGCTAATGATAATCGAACTTGAAATGTAGTAGATAAATCTTCGGATTCACCAACTATAACATTAAATAATGTTACTATACATCCTATGTTAGTTATGAGTGATGGTTTATATATAGGTAATGGTAATTCAGTAACTTATATAGATGCAGCTTGAGCTGTAACTGCAAAAGCATTTGATATATCTGCCACAAATGAATTAGTTATGAAAATAAGTGATTGAGGTAGTATGGTAAGAATATATACAAAAAAAATATGAATACAGGACTTTGGTAGATGTTATTTCTTTACCCCCACATCAGATAATCCACAGGAAGTACAATCATTTGATGCTGTGTTTTTATGATGTGCTAAAAGAAGTTCTATAGATTATATGGTAGCTTGACAAGACCCTATGTTATATTATTATCCATATCAAAAAACATTATTAAAAAGAATACCAACAGTATGAGTAAACCCATATATATTTGAAACATTTAAAGATTATGTAGTTATATGAACTACCTGATGATGTTATTTACGATGAGCTTTAAATAAAAACTATCCAGAAGTATTAACTTTTGATTATTGAACAAGTTGAGCAGACACAGATATTGTAACTTGTGTACATAATTCTAATTGAACATTATATGTAGCTTGTAAGAATACTTGATGAACTTGATTTTGGATAGATAAACTAAGTACAAGTACATTTTCTACACTTTGAACATTAGTATCAAGGGCATATTATTCAGATACTATGTTTGCACAAAAAGACTCAATAGAGCGATACTTATCAAATAAAGTATTAGCCGTAAACGAATCAATAAAACTATATACAAAATATGATTATGCTAGTAACTGGACATTACAATTTACTGCTACTCCAGCAACACATACAACGCCATTCATTAAAGTTCCAGTTAGATGATGATGGAATGTAATAGAAACAAAAATAGAGTTAATATGACCCTGAACTTCTACTCCAGAAGTAAATGAATCACTTTTAAGATTTGAACAAAGAGGTATATAATGGTAGATTTAAATATTATAGAATATAATAATATTGAAGATGCTTCAATGAATACAACAGCTGCTACAACAGACTGAAATGTTGCTGGTGTCTGAAATGTACCTTGAGTAACATCTCCAAGTGTAAATGCTACTTCTTCTGTATTTAATTTACCAGCCGCACCAATACCCACCCCTGATTTGATTTGATGGAGCACTAATTTAGTCTTTACGGCAGATGATTATAATACTGTATCACGAAGTGTTTGAACAATATCACTAGCAGATTGAACAACTTATACAATATCTTCTACAGGAACTACCTGAAATATGACAGCAGTAACATATATATACTATAATTGAACTACATCTTTACAAACAACAACAACTCCACAAACAGCAGTATGAGCAGGAAAGATAATGGTATGTGTGGCAAAAAATTCTACAAGTCCATCACTAGCACAATTCCAAGCGTTCTGAACATTGTGAAATTGAGTATTTATAACAGCAGATAATATAGCAGCAAATACAATAACAGCAAATCAGATAGCTAGTAATACAATTACATCAACACAAATAAGTTCTAGTTATATATATGCTTGAACAATAAATGCAGATAATATAACATCTTGAACTATAACAGGTAGAACATTACAGACGGCAACATCTTGACAGAGGGTGGTAATAGACCAAGCAACAAATAGAATCCAATTCTATGAAAGTGGATGAGCGGATTGTTGATATTTACAAGGACAAAACACAACATATTGAGACTTTATGTATTTCTCCACATCTATATATGCTTGATGAGCAATACTTTGAAATACATTACCTACAGCATCTAATAAGACACTATGAATATCATCTGCCGAACGACAAGATTTATATTTATCTAATAATTTATATTTAAATTGATATGTATTAGATGATAATGGTAGTTGATACCTAAGGTGGAGATGAAATAATGTATTAGTTACTAATGGCAATAGTTGAGGAGCGGCAGCGGCAGCTTGATACATAGAAGTAAACATAAATTGAACAGCGGTAAGACTTTTATATAGAGCTTAGTAGATGCAATATAACATAATATTAACATCAGAAGAATTACAGATTCTAAGTAGAGTACTACAGGAATGACCATATAAGATGGTAGCACAACTATTACAAAATATATGAAAACAGGTAGACCTACAAAACCAACCCAAAGAAGATTTAACCAATAAATAATATCAATGGTAACTAGTCCAACAATAACATTAAATTGACAGCAAGTAACATCAGCAGATGTAGTTAAAGCAGGTTGAGCACAAGCTTGGTTAGCAGCTAATAAATGAGCTAGTGTCTGAGTACAGGCTTGAGCTTGAGCTAAAACTAATACTTATACTGCAGCTTGACAGAAGACAACGAAGTCAGCTTGAACTATACAACAACAAGCTACTACTCCTGCTGCTGCCGAACCTACACCACTACAAAAAGAAGTTTCACAAAGTGTAACAGATAGGAATACTAAAGCTCAGACTAATATTGGTACTACTAAAAATACAACTTTAACAGAACCACAGTTACCACAATGAGCAACTCTTTGAACTACTAAAGAAAAACAAACTTGAAAACCAGATAATAAAGATATTTGAGAGCAGAGACAGACAGAGATAATAAATAACCTAAATTCTTACTATACAACTAATCAAGATATGTTTTCTAGTGAAGATGCTTTTAAAAAGAATTTCCAATATACTGATAGAGCCCCAGAACAACAACAATTATTAAAAAGTCGATGGGATGCTAAACAAACAGAAAATAAGAACCTATCAAGAATAAATCAAATAAATTCATTATCTTGAGACGCTCTTGCTAAAATATCTGATGCTGATGCCAAGTTGATTATGAATACAGATAAATATAAAGAATATCTATCGGCTAAACAAAATCTAACTGGAATCAATGCACTAAACTGAGATACTACAGAAACAGCATCTACTGTAACTTGAGTGGATAAATTACTAGCTGATATGTGAATTACATATAATCCTACAGAACACAAAGACTTACAAACTCAATATGATGAGAAATATACTAAAGATGTAGCTCCACTTTCACAAGCTATGATTGATGCTAAAACTAAAGTAGATGAGTATAAAAGGTCATATGAAAATACACTATTGAGTGTACAAAAAGAATATGCTTGAACTTGAGTGACAGATGCCTTTATAAAAGCAATGGCAGCTAAAAAACAACAAGAACAATTACCACAATACCAAAATGCTATAGATAATTATAATACAGCTATGACAGCATACAATAACTGAGTGGCTTCTCTTGATAAATCTATGGCTATGGATGTTCAACAATCACAAATAGATGCACAAGAATTTACTCAAAAGCTTCAATTATATCAAGCAGCTCGACAACAAGATTACCAGAAACAAACATTAGAAGCTGGTAAATTTACAGCCATAGCTGATTGATTTTGATGAATAACAATATTAAATACAAAGACTTGAGAATATACTTCTTGAGGCTCATCTTCTACACCCACTTCTACTTCTACTTCTACTTGATGATGAATTACAAATACAGATTGGAATTGATATACTATAGACCAAAAGAAACAAATAATAGCACAAATGGAAAAAATAGAAAACCAAAACCCTAATACATTATGAAAGAATAATAACCCAACAGCATTAACCCGACCTTCAACTAAGGCTTATCAAGATATACTTAAACAGTATGGATGAACACCATCTAAAGCTAGTAATGGTTTTACTTATGTTAAGTTTCCAACAAAAGAACAATGAATAGCTTGAACCATAGCATATATAGATAAAGCTTGATTAGTAAGATGAAATTGAGAATGAAGATGGAGTTATTTAAAACAATTATGATTTGGTTGAGGTGGAACAATATCTAATAATAACTTATGATACCAAAAATGATTTGAGAAATTCTATCAGAATGTATTAGATTGAAAATGAACTTTTAAAGATGCTGTACGATGATGATATAAATGAACACTAGACCAATTTTCAGCAGAAAAGAATGCCTATGATAATAGAATAGCTAATGCACTTCAAACAGTATGAGTAAATAAAGATGATTTTGATATAAAAGTTATAACAGCAGTATGAGCACTAAAACTATTAGAATGAGATAAAGCTAATTTACAACAAGCTATATATAATAAAATAGTAGCTGACCCATCTTTAGCTAAACCAGAAAATGCCTCTAAATTATGGACAGTAGCAACTGACAGTAATTCAGAGATACAGACTGTTATAAATTGATTAAAAACAGTACAATCTGATTGGAAGAAAATGACAGACGAGAAACTTAATACAACTATAAATCGAGCTAAATATTGAGGTCAGGCCTGAACGGTGAGTGCTATACCGTGATTCTTCTGAGTACAAGCAACAGGTACTATGTGAAAGTTTATAGCATCTAGTAAATTAGTAGCTCAATTCTTAGCTAAATTAGTAGAGAAATGAAGACTATCTGACCAAGATAGAGTATTCTATCAAACACTTATGCCACAAATAAATACACCAACATATGCTGATTGATTATTAAAAATACAGAACATAAATGATATATTACTTAATCAATGAGCTCCTTGAAGTTCTTGATGAATTGGTGGTGGTTCTGGTGGTTCTAATGACTGAATGTAAAAACTTTAATTTATTATAAATAATAATGCAAACGCAAATCTGATGACCTATGCAAACCTGAGGTATGTGAGCATATACTTGAGTTTGAAGTATAGCTCCCGCAAATATTACTCCAATAAATTCTTGAAGTATATTACCATCTTATGTTCCTAATTTTAATGAAACACCAGAACAGAAACATAAGAGATATTTAGATGATATGGCCAAAGGAAGAATTATTTTACAACAACAAAAAAATTCTACTACAAATAAAGTACAGAAAGCTAATATTGATTTAAAAATAAAAACTTCAATTCTTGGTGACTATCTAAAAGACAAAGCTTTTCAAAATTGAAAAGAAAGATATACTATACCAGATGAAACATATGTACAACAGCAGATGAAAAATATCAATGCGTTTCCTACTGCTGAGGCAGATATAACAGCATATATGAAATGAAATATGGATGAAAAAACATTATTTAGAAGTTTAGATAAACAATATGCTAAAAGTATATACGCTCCTAAATTAGCACAGACACTTAGACAGTCTTGATTTGACTGATGAGATGATATGGAAGTTATAAATAATTTCTTAAATAAAACTTGAGATGAGAAAGCTAGACAAGATTTAATAAATATATGAGTACTAGATAATAAAACAGAAAAACTTACAGACTTACTTACACATCCTTGAACTAAACTACAAGAGTATGCTTCAACAATAAACAATTCAGTAGTATCTTGAGTATTAAAAACTATTTGATGATTACTTACTCCTTGAGAAAAGATTATGCAATGAGCTATTGGATTAGAGGAAAAAGTATTACCTTGAGCAGCTCCTTGATTTACTCAAGAGTCTTTAAATAAAACACCAGTACAAAATGTAACAGATATAGCATTATGATGAGTTGAATGATGGCTTACTTCTAAATTTCCCTGACTTACTGTATGAATGAATATAGCATCAGAGAATAAATATGGTAAACCAGTAGTGGAGGCTGTAAGTATGGTAAATGAGTTTGTAGGAAGTATATTATGACAAATACCCTGATTATCTAACTATTTAGATATGGTCACTCCAGAACAAAGAAAGGAAATAGAATCTTTATTACCTATGGCTTTGATAGAGTGAGTACAAAAAGCAAGATGAAAGACAACTCCAATAACAAAATTAGATAGATTAGAAAATAAAATTACTTGAGGATGATGAGGTGGTTGATGAGGTGGATGATGACCAATAGTATGAAATATGTATACTAGACTAGTTAATGCCTATCCAAAGATATGAGAAATAATAGAAACTAATTTATTACCAGTTAAAAAACAAACTGAGATACTAATAAAAAGAATAGAGTGATTAAAAACAAAACAAGAGAAAATAGTATCTGAAATTATACAACCAGCAATTAAAGATGCTTCGGCTGTACCAGCAGTAACAGATGTGCTTAAACCAAACGCAGTATGAAAAACAACAATGACAGATGTTGTTTGACAACTAGAATGAGCACTCAAAGAAGAATGAGCTAATCTTGAGAATTTAGTTGGATGAAAAGAGAAACTATTAAAAGACCAATGAATAACACCTAATACTACCATAGACCCAAGAATAACAAATATAGCAGAAATAGTACAAAAGAAAATGCAGAAATGATGAGAGTGATTGGAAAATACACCAGAGTATCAATCAAATATGTCTAAGATAGATTACTTAGTAAAACAAGCACAGAAGAGATGATTGACAAATACAGAAAAACAACAACTTAAACATTTCTTTGATGATGAAATAAATAACCTATATAATGCAGATAAGACAGTTAAGTGAAGTGCTATAGAGGAAAAAGCATTAACAGCAGAAAGGTCATTTCTAAGGAAAGATATTGAAGTTAATTCTTGACAACCAAATGAATGAAAACCAGTATTTGAATCAAATGAAAAATATGCTTGAATAAAAAGAGCTCTAGCTAAAGCAAAAGAAATAGAACAAATAATAAAAAACTCTGAATCTGTACCACAATGAGTTATAGACTATATGTCAAGATTTGTAGCATTAAACCGATTAAGAAAACCTTGAGTTAAATTAGTGGCTAGACTAGAAAAAGAATTATCAAACAAACTAACTCAGCTTAAAAGATACCAAACAAGTAGAACAGCCGCAGAGACTAGATTAAATGCTTTAACCCCACAAACTCCTTGAAAACCAGTCGTGTCTGTTCCATCATTAACTTTTAATCCAGAGGTAGCTTGACCTGAAGCTTGAGTATCTAAAACAACTATAGCTTCTAGTAACTGACAACAGATAGTTGGTAGTCCTTACTGAGATTCATTTAAGAGATGACAGATAGTAGAATATGTAAAGAAATGAGATACTATGTGGACAACGGTTTCTAAAGAAAGTAAATGAATTGTAGATAATCTTAGAAAACATATTAAACCAAATGATTTCATAGCAAAAGAATGAATAACAACAATTATGGAAAGAATGCCATCAAATACTAATTGAGCATATAATCTAATAGACTGAAAACCATATATAAAATTAAATAAACTAAACTTTAAATGATTTGATGACCCAAGAGCAGTAGAAACATTACGACACGAGATAGGACATCACTTAGATAATGCTGCTAAGCCAGAGTTTAAATGAACTGGAAAATGAAGTACATCTTGACCAAATGCAGAGAAACTTACAGAATTTAAAAACTATGTAACAGATAAAATATCTAATGCAGAGGCTAACCTAAAAACAGCTAAAACAGCATATATGAAGAAACAAATTAAAGACTTTATAAAATATGCTGAACAGCCAGTAGAATTACTAGCAGAATGATATAGAAAACTTTGGAAGAATATAGAGGAAGTAAAACAAGATAATCCATATATATATGATATGCTTACTAAAATGGAACAAGACCACCCTTGAATGAAAAAGTTTCTTGATACATTTAACTGATGAACAGAACTAGAAACAATACCTTTACCTATTAAAGCTAAATAATGGATAAACTACTTAAAAACTTTATAGATTCATTTAAGATACACGTAGGTACTAAGACAGTAGATATAGTCTTACATCAGTTCTTAGAAAAGGTATATGAGTTTAACTTCAAAGCATTACATACAATTTGAGAAAGAAGGCAAGACCTAGACCTAGATGAAACAGTATCTTGTGAAGACGCTACTAGTCAGATGATGATTACACTAGAATCTGAAAGAGAAGTAATAGAAAAGATGATAGAAGAAAACAAAGATAAATGATTAGATAACT
>CAYGYN010000003.1:0-13076 GCA_964354195.1 Candidatus Woesearchaeota archaeon
ACTACAGGTAGCACTCAAGATTTGACTCCTGGTCAACTTGGTATTTACACTGATGCCTATGTTCCAAGTGCTACAGCTGCTACACTTGCTGCAGCTCCTTACATTTATATTGCACAAGGTAGAGGTAACACCTACTTACAAGGTTCTAAAAGATCAGATAAAATTTCTGGAAAGAATAACTCTGGCACTGGAAGAAATGTAACTGAATGGTATAAAGTGAGCGGTATCTCTTATGCTACAACCCAAATCACTAAGGTGAGTGGATTTAATGTAAAATGTGGAGATGTTGTCACTCTAACTCTTCGTGCACACTCTTCTTACATTGACACTTTGTACTTCAATGGTTTCACTCGTTCAGTAACTGTTCAAGCTCCTTGCTGCGATTGTGGTGGAGATCCTTGTACAACTGTTGATGTTCCTGGTTTAATCAATTCATTCATTGCTAAGTTGGAAGCTGAAGCTCCTGGTAACAACCCAGACAACATTAGCTTTAACACATTCTTCACTTTTACAAAGAATGTTGCTGAAACTCAATTGATTATTACTGGTAAACCATTAACTAGAAATGGTGTACCTTGTGATGTTGCTGCAAATCCTTGGGAATATGACAGAATGTATTTCAGAACATTCGTATACAGTGGTCCTGCAACTACAGCTGATTTTATCGTTGCTGACAATTGTAACATTGTAGCTACTGCTACTGTATCTCAAATATCTACTTATCCTAAAGGTACTTCTGATGAAGTTATCCAATTGGAAAAGAACTTCTACAGCTACCAAGCAGGTTACTTGAAGCATTTATACAGAATGGCTGGTTACAATGAGAACTTTGAAACTTGGGTAAGCGAGGGTACAACTTACGATTTGTATTACATCAAGTTCAATGATTATGAAAAAAGTAATTACCAATGGGGTGATTACATTCATGAAGATTCAATGGTGATCATTGCATGTCCTACAGGAACAGCTTCTACAGCTCTTTCAGCAATACTTGTAAATGCATTAGGTGCAGTGACTACAATCTAATAGGAGAGTAAAATAATCATATAACCTATGCCAGGGGAAAGAGAGGATCATCTCAAAATCCTCTGGCATATTTATTTTAAACAACATGGCAGATTTAAAAATACTTGTAATCCCTACATATAACACTCTTACATTAGGGATTGCTGACGCATCAGTATATCCAACACCACCTGTTGCTCCTACTATAGAAATCACTCTTCCTGAATTTGGATTAGTGACTCTTCCTTTTACACCTAACGACTTCAACATATTCAACTCAACATCTTTAGGAATAACAGCTGTTGGCGAACCTCTTCTTCCTTTGCCTGATGGAGTTTATACATTAAAGTATTCTATTTCTCCAGCATATGCAAACTACGTAGAGAATAATATCATGCGTGTTGAACAGTTGCAAGAGAGGTTTGATGAAGCGTTTATGAAGCTTGATATGATGCAGTGTGACCTTGCAATTAAAACGCAACAAAAGGTTGAACTTATGAGTATTAACTTCTTTATACAAGGATCTTTAGCAGCAGCAAACAATTGTGCTATAGATACAGCAAACAAGTTGTATTCTCAAGCGAATAAAATGTTAAACAATTTTACAAAAAATGGATGCCAGTGTTCTGGTACCAATTATATAACCAATTTTAAATAATATGGGATGCCAATCAACCAAATGCAGAAACTGTAACGCACATATGCCTGCATGTCAATTAATTAATGGTCTTTGTGGAATGTGTAACGCATTAGTCAAAGGCACAAAACTATTTAACAATGTTATCACCAAGACTTACAAATTGTGTAGATTGTTCTAGTATTCCTACATTGCTTGATGATATTGATTGCAAGCTTGTAGAACTTTCAAATAATTTATACAATAACACTGTATTTATTTTGAATAAAGCTATCCCTGTGGAGGCTATTGCTGATCTTTTGAATTACAAAAGAATACTTACATATAAGCTTTGTAATGAAGATTATGCAAAACATTACACGATTCAAATGATTGCTAGTAGAGTTAAACTTTTAAAATTTAAATAAATGAGCTGTTCAAATTGTTATAATGGCTGTACTGAAATAAGCACAGATAGATGTATTAGATATACAGGAATCGACGTTCCTGTTCTTGGTATTAAAAATGGAGACTCTTTATCATTTGTTGAACAAGCATTGATAGAGTTTTTGACAGCAACCTTAGATGGTTCTGGAATTGTAATCACGCTTCCTCCAAACACACTATGTCAAATAGTTTCAGATAATCTTCCTACGTGTGGAGAGTTAACAGCGTCAGTGTTATTTGAAGCATTAGTAAAAAGTGCTTGTGACCTTCAGGTTCAAATAAATACTGTAGCTGCAGATGTATTAATAATCGACAATCAATTAACTGCGCTTGAATCTAATTATGATTTAAGAAACACTTGTCTTACAAGTGTAACACCTTCTGTAACACCTTCTTCAGGAACACATGATGTATTACAAGCTACTATAAATGCAGTGTGTCAATTAAAGCTAGATGTTCAGAACAACTATGTAAAAATTGATGATTTAGATGCATTGATTGCAGCATTTATAGCTGGAGGTGCAATTTCAACTAAGTATTATGTAAGAATGATTCCTTATGCAGCTGTTCCATATTTTGGAGCACTCTCTGGATTTGATGCAAATGGTGTAGGTATCTCAAGTGGCCCTTGGGAAAAAATATACATATGTAATGGGTATGGTGGTCTTACTCCTGATATGAGAGGACGTGTTACTGTAGGTACGAATGATGGTGTTGGTGGTGGTGGTCCACTTAGTTCTGTTGTTGCACCAGTTGCTCCAAACCCAACAATTTCACTTAACAGTAACGTGGGTAATTTTAATGTGACTCTGAATGCAACTCAAATGCCTAACCACACGCATGGTGCTACAGCTACATCAATTGTAACACCATCAAGTCACTCGCATACATACATAGCAACTGCTGGGAATGGTTTGGCAGATGGTTCTGTATCAAGTCATCCAGTTGGACCACTTAATGCAAATGGTGTAACATCTAGTGTAACTATCGATGTTGCAACTAATGTAAATATTTCACCAGTTGGAGGAGGACTATCTCATGAAAACTTCCAACCTTCTGTTGGTTGTTATTATATAATGTATATACCATAATAAAAAGCAAATATGTCGTGTCTACCAGGAATGCCTTGTTATAGCAATCAAGTCACAGTATATCCAAAAGACTGTGGTCTTGATATTTGTAATATCCATAGCAATAGTACAGACTTAGTTACATATACAGGACCAAATCTTCCATGCTTGGGAGTTGATACTTGTACATGTATGACAGACATACTTGTAAAAATTGATAGTAAAACCTGTCCAGAGAGTTTGGCCATGTCGTTCTTATCAGCCATCTTAAGCAACCCTGCTGTACGTACAGCATTTTGTAATCTTGTAAACAAATGTTAAATGTCCTGTCCAACCTGTAATAATAACCATCTTCCTGCCACTCCTAGGAGTTGTGGTATAAATCCATGTTATGCTCATAAAACAAGTACTGATCTTGTATTTAATACAGGAGAAGAACTTCCTTGCATAGAGGTAAATAAATGTGAACCTCTTACGTTATCGTTGCAGAAGATAGATTCAAAGTTGTGTCCTGAGGCAATAGCACAAGCTGTATTTTCAGCAATCTCTTCTAATCAAGCTCTGCTGAATATGTTCTGTAATATTGTAACTGGTTGTGCACCTTCTACATCTACAACATCTTCTACATCATCGACAAGTACATCTACATCAACTAGTTCTTCAACTAGTACAAGTACATCTACTTCTACAAGCACATCGACTAGTACGAGCACATCTACAAGTACATCTATTCCATGTCGTACATACAATATAACTAACGTTGCAACAAGTGGATCTATAACAGTAGCTTTTGTTAATTGTCAAGGTGTGCCTAGCACAACACAACTTAAAGGGTCACTTCCACAAACAACAATACAAATATGCGCTAGACAAAACTCTATAGTTCCTCAAGCAACTCTGGCGTATGGACAAATAGATACAGTTTGTTCTGCAAAAACATTGATCAATGTACAAAGTGGAACATCTCATGCAACAAGAATTACAGCTGTTAAGTTTAATTCAGCAACTGTTCCTTTCTCCTATCCTATTATAACTGGAAATCAGAATGCTCTTTATTTAAATGGTACATATACAGTTAGTCTTGATGTACTTGGATCTGTAGGAATACAAAGAGTTACGATAACTGATTCTAATGGAACATATGGTTGTGTAAACATTTCAGGAGATGGTACATATACATTCTCTGGAACGTATTTATTAGACCATTCTATAACAATTCCTAATACGTTTTACATAACTCTTGATGATATAGCTTGTTAAACCTTAAACCAAAATTATGATATCAGTATTAATAAGACTTACCACAGCAGGATCTGACGCAGGTCCATTCAATCTTTATTCTGATGCAGATGGATATACATCAGCATTTGCAACAAACGTAAGTAAATCAGCACTACTTGCAGGATATACATCTTTGGTAGTACCAGATGGTACAAAAATAATCAGAGTGATGTCAGAAGGAGTGTGTACAAACTATATCGATATTATTATTGGAGAAAGTACTACTACAACATCAACAAGTAGTACAAGTAGTACGTCAACATCGACAAGTACATCGACAAGTACTTCATCTACATCATCCACATCATCAACTTCTACTACATCAACATCTACTACAGCTACTCCTCTCCCTAAGGGAAGATATGCAACTATTCCTGTACCAGTAGATCCTAATCCAGGTTTATTAATTGATTATGTAGATATTAATAATGATCCTGTTGTAGGACAATTTGTTCCACCACAACTTAATCCTGTTGAATTTTATCTTTGCATACAATGTGGTACAACAATAACAGTGACTTCAGGAACTCCAAATGGTCCAATAACATATGATGATCTTAGTACTGTAGAATGTAATTGTATAATCGATTAAAAACTCCTGTTTTGTTGGTTTTACAGGAATGTTCTCCTGGCATTTCTATGCTGGGAGTTTTTCTTTAAACTAACCTTTTTAGTTATTACTAATAACTTTATGGGTTACTTTAATTTGCTATATTTAGAATTAAATAATTAACTTTACTTAATGTACTGTCAATCCATTAGCTTATGCAAAATAATTCATCTTTAGTTTCTGACTTAATACAATTACTACGTTGGAAAAAAAGTAAAAGTTTTTACGCAAAGAAACTTGGTGTTTCAGAAAAAGAAGTTGAGGAACTAATGAAGGAGATAAGATCTCAACAAGACGCTGAAGTTGGTAACTACATAAGTGCTTTAGAAGATTTGGTTGTTGAAGTGAACAACGAAAAAGGTACAATAAAATCTACAGTAGAATCTACCTTTGAACCCAAGGACGATCTTGAGCTAGCCAAGCTACACAAAATCAATCTCGATAAATATAAGATCTCTAACTACTGGACAAAACAAAAGAGTAATGGTAAATTTACAAGCTCTGTGTTTGCAACTCTCAAACAACCAAAAGATTATTCTCCTGAGGACTTTGCTAAGTTTTTAGAAAACTATGTTCCTAACAAAGTTGTTGTTGCTCACAATCTTGATATAGAAGAGAGAGATAGAGAAATAGTCGATATAGAAATATCAATATCTGATTTTCATTTAGCTAAGAAAACATTAGAAGGCGAGGACATTGAAACTAAAAAAGAACAGTATATTGCTGTTCTTTCTAATTTAGTGGGTAACGTTATGAGAAACTTTAAAATTGGTAAAGTTGTATTTCCAATCTCTAATGATTTCTTTCATACAGATAATTACCAGAATCAAACTACAGCAGGCACTCCTCAAGATGTACTTGTAGAATACAATCATGAGTATGAGGAAGGGTTTGATCTTCTTGTAGAAGCCATATCGTATTTAGCTGCAGTGTGTGAAAGTTTAGAAGTGATCTTGGTACAAGGTAATCATGATCGTACTAAGTCGTTCTACCTAGCACATGCTCTAGAGATTTATTTCCAGAGCAATATGAGAGTGAGTTTTCAAAGAGAACACTCTACAACTAAATGTGTCATCTTAGGAAATACATTCATTGGTTATCATCATGGTAATTGTAAGCTAGACGAACTTCCTTTGTTGTTTGCAACAGGTAAGAATTCATCTGATTTTGGTGGTGCTAAATATAGAGAGGTGCATACAGGTGATAAACATCACTACATGGCCAAAGAAGTGAAGGGTGTAAGAATACAACAAATGCCTTCTTTGTCTGGTACAGATAGATGGCACGCTGATAATAATTATGTCAATAATATAAGAGCTGGTCTTGTGCTTATATACGATCCTATCTATGGAAAGATAGGAGAGTTTGAATCAAGAATATAAATCTATGTCAACATTAAGAAAACTAGTATCAGATGTACGATCAATGCACAAGTTGTTATCTAGTGATAACTTGATAACTGATCGTGTAATTGCATCTGAGATAAAGGTGAACACTCTTCTTTTATTGAAGAGAGAAACTAATCTCAGAAAACTCTGGGCAACAGCTACAGTGTTTAATACCATTCCTTGTTTGGAAATGGTGGAAGTTCCTATTTCAGAATGTTGTGAATACGTTGATGATTGTACAATAGCAAGAAGTAAATATAAGATACCACGTATATCTGAAGGCAATTATCAATACCTTATTCAAGGAGTGTATTCTATAAATGCGATGGGTGGAAAAGGCAAGAGATTAAAAGAAATTACTATCAATAGATACATAAATCTTTTAAAACTTCCCATCATAAAGAATGAAGAATACTATTGGATACAGAACGATTACTTGTATATAAATAATCCTCTTTTGCAATCAATAAGAATTTCAGCATTTTTTGAACAGGATATACCAAATGAAATAATGTTTCCTGAGTGTGGTTGTGGAAGTCCACAGACAAGCAATGATGATTGGTGTAAAAATCCTTTAGACAAACCTTTTGGTCTTCCAGGATATTTAGAAAGTCAAGTATTACAACTAACATCTCAAAAACTTGTTGCTACATATTTCAGACTTAAGACAGACATGACAGATGATCAAATTGATGGTCAAGCACCTAATACAACACCTGGAAAATAATGAGAGTAAAAGTAGATTGGAGAAGTGCAAGTAGAGAAAACTACACAAGTTTTTGTAAAAAACATTCATCGTTAAATCTTACATTTGATGAGTGGAGAAACATTGTCTATTCTTACAATGAATCTTTCAAAAACTATATTTTAGAAACAGGGGAAAGAGCTAAGCTTCCTTTTGGATTTGGAGAGTTTTCTATTAATAAAAAGAAGCGTAAAAGAAGAAAAGGAATAAATGACGAGTATATAAATCTTCCAGTGGATTGGCAAAAGACAAGAGAGAAAGGAAAGCTAATATACAATTTTAACTACCATACAGAAGGATTCTTCTTTGGATGGATGTGGTTTAAAGAAACAGCAAGACTTAAGAACACAAAGCTTTGGTATTTTAAACCATCAAGAACAACATCAAGATTACTTTCTCATTATATAAAAACTAATGATAAGTATCAACATTTATATCACGAATGGAAAAATTAACATAACATGTCCTACTACTATAAATATGAATTTACAACTCCTGAAATAGTTTATTCCACTGTAAAAGAGGAATTGAAAAGCTATTTTGATACAGGTGCTGTAGATGACCTTATGTTTCCTACATACTTAGATAAGTGTCTTAGGAAACTAGGAAGAACAACATATGTTATCACTGAGTCAATTCTTCACATAGAAGATTTCCAAGCAAGACTTCCTGATAACTTCTATGCTGTAAGAGAAGCGTGGTTGTGTACAGATGTTGCTGGATACCCATATCAATCAGCAAACTCATTCTATTCTCAAGCAGCAGATCAAACAACTATACAGGTTTCTCCTGTTACTGTTGGTGGTCAGTTGTGTAACGTTTGTAATCAATCAGGATGTGCAGGGGATTGTATGCCAGAATTAATTCAGGCAGTTTACAAAACGAATAATGAAATGAATCAAGTGTTTCATAAACAATATCTATTAAAACCAGGAAATATCTCTGTAAGAGGAAACTGCACATTAGATTGTGCAAATCTAGGATCTTCTTCAGCAGATTCGTTTGACATTAGAGATAATAAGTTTGTAACCAATTTCAGAAATGGAACTGTTTATTTGATATTCTATGCTACAGAATACGATGATCTTGGTAATCAAATGATTCCTGATAACTATCGTATAAGAGAATACATAGAAGCATTCATTAAGTTTAAGGTGTTTGAAACTTTAACGAATCAGATCACTGATGAAACATTCCAACAGTTACAAACAAAGCTTATGTATTATAAGCAACTATCTGAAGAAGCATTCATCATGGCAGACATAGAGATTAAGAAACAAGATGCATATGCTAAGCAGAGAAGAATAAAGAACGATTTGAACAGAAATAAAATGTACGAATTACCAAATAGAACAAATAGATATGGCTGGAGAAGAAATAATTAATCAAAGTGGTGGTGGTAATATAAAACCAGAGTATAACACTGCGCAGACAGGTTTGAACATGGACCAAAGCTTAATGCAGGTTCAGAAGGGCAAGCTCACGTATGCATTGAATGCTGCTGTAGAAAACTTTGATGCTAATTCAATTAGTTACCAGAATGAACCTGGTAATGAATTTTGTTTGAGTTTTCCTACAGGGTACTTGTTGATTGGTGAACATTTCATCAATGAACAAAACAAACATATATTCTTTTTAGCAAACCCTGAAACAGGAGAGTCTCAAATTGGATATATGGACAATAACGATTGTCAATACCATATTTATATAGATGCTACTTGTTTAAACTTCAATGTACAAAATCCAATACATAAAGTAGTGCATAAGATCACAAATTGCACAACAGAAATATATTGGACAGATGGAGTTAATCCAAGAAGATATCTCGATCTTACTAAGATTCCATACAAATTAGATCCAAAGTCTGATCTTTGTACTCCTACTTACACTACTGAAGTTGATTGTAACCAATTGAAACTTCAACCAAACTTTACAGTTCCAGACTTAGATGTTGTAGATGTTGTAACAGGAGGATCTTTAATGTCAGGAACTTATCAGTTTGCTATTCAATACTCAAGTGCTTCAGGCGAAGGGTATACATCATATTACTCTGTAACAAACCCAACACCAATTGCTGACACTAAAGTAATTACAATCAATTATGATTATGAAGTGGGCAAGTCTATTGTTGTCAATATTAGCAACCTTGATTCTACAGGCCAGTTTCAATACTACAACCTTGCTGTAATAAAAACCATAAACTCCATTACATCTGTGGAACTTATTGGAACATATTTTATTGAAAAGACAGAGACAAGAATAACTTACACAGGTCAAAACCAAACACAGATAAGACTTACAATCAACGATATCTTTGAGAAATATCCTTATTATGAAATTGCTCAAGATCTAACAACAGTTCAGGACGTTCTTGTATGGAATGGTTTGACATCTATTGATAGAATCAACTATCAATCTATTGCAAGTAAAATGTCGTTGTATTGGCAAACATATAAACTCCCTGCAGGAGAAAATTATGCTGATGAATTGAATGCTACAAATCTACGTGGGTACATGCGAGATGAGGTTTATGCTTTTGAGATTGTATTCATCCTAAAGAATGGTAAACAAACAGATGGTTTTCATATTCCTGGTAGAGAAAAGAATGGTACTGAATTATACAATCCAGACATACCAACAACTAATAATGATTTTATTGGAGAACCTGATTATTACATAGGTAGCACTGGATATAGTCCTATTTGGAAAATATATAACACTGCTGGTGTAGGTGGTCCATTAATAGGTGTTCCTAATATTGGAAACGCAACCCCTCATGAATCAGGATATTTTGGATATTGGGAATCAAAAGATGAAACCTATCCATGTAATAACGATGTTTGGGGAGAGCTTGCAGGGCAAAAGATTAGGCATCATAGATTCCCTGACGTAAAAGTTTCTCCTATATTTGAAAGTGCTACACCAACAATTACATCTAATGGAAGATATGCTGTTGAAATGAAAACAGCTGAGGCTGTATTTCCAATAGGTGCAATGGTAGACATAGTTCAATTAAGATCTCTCATAGATGGATCATCTCTTACACAAGATCAGAAAGATGATATTGTTGCTTTTAAGATTGTAAGAGGAAACAGAGATGTAAACAGATCTATTGTTGCAAAAGGTATTCTTAGAAACGTAGGTAAATATACAAGAGAAGATCAATCTTTCTACTATCCAAACTATCCATACAACGATCTTAGGCCAGATCCTTTTATTAATGCAGTTAATAACGCTTATACAGAACTTTGTACTACATACACTGTAAACATTACATCTCTTGGTGCAGATCCAAATGGAGGACCAGCTTATGCAAAATTAAAATATGTAGATTGTAACAGTAACAAATCAAAAACTGACATATATTATACTACAGGATCGTTTGAATTTTGTTCAATAGGTTTTCCTCAAATACTAGCTCCAGCATTAGGAACAGTAAGTGAAGCAAGTTATGAAGTTTGGAGACTTGCATCGACAGGGTCAGCTATTCAATTTTGTCAAGGTTTTCGTGTATGTTGGATAGATCCAGATGGAACTGCCAAGTCTGAGTGGATAGAAGGATGGTCACCAACCAGCCCTCCAGGGAATTATTATGTAAATATGAAAATTGGAAGTGTTCCAACAAATCCATATGACATGTGTTGTGATAATTGTGATTCTTGTGGTAAATTAATAGAATATCAATACACTGTAAACGCCACTACAAACTGTAAAATAACTGTGCCACAACCAGGCATTGAATCAAATTCAGAACTTGGGTATAGACAAGTGTTTAATTCCCCAGATACATCTTTTGGACAACCATTCCTTGGAGATGTATTAAAACTTGAAAACGTATTGTTTGGTGCAGGAAGAGGACACCATGTTGAAGTGAAGAAGAATGCATTGTATAAACTTCTTTCTGAAGAAGCTCAAAAGGATGCGTTAGAAGCGAGTATCAAGCTTGGTCAACAGACCACTGATTTTAATGCGTCAGCAATGTTTGCTGCATATCAATCCTATCTTACTATTTATGTAAATGGTATTACAAGAAGAAGTTATGCATATTCATATAATTCAATTGCTAACTATGATTATTCTGGAGTGATTGATAATGGTCTTGGTGTAAAACAAAGAGAGCTTGACATTGCACAATATCTTATTCCAGCTGTTCAATCTACAGGAGATGGACTTAATATAAATAACTGGCAAAGAGAATCTTCTGTTTATTTAAAAACAAAAGATAAAGCTTATGGAAGAAACATTCTTCCATTACGCTATCCTAATCTTACGCCAAGTCTTATAAATCCTAACGATGCACGAAGCAGAATCTCTGATGAATCTAGATATACAGTATCAGATAAAGGTTTTTGTGCAACTCCTGGAAAAGAATCAGCTATCTCTGTAGTTTCTTATTATGCATCAATTAAAAACATCTCTGTAAACCAGTGGGGACAAATATACTCATATGACACTATTGATACAGGATATCAAGCAAGTCTTTTGAATGTACCATCTTATTCATTAGGTGTAGTGTTTGGTGGAGATACATTTATTAATAGATTTGCATTTAAGACAAAGCTCCCTTTCTTCTTTGACAATAGAGTGGGTGCTCCTAATGATTCTGAGATTTTTTACGATGAGGTTGGAAACATTGCCTATCCTAAATACTGGCACTCTGCAAGATCTATTCTTAGTGGTGTAGATATACCAACAATTAGATTTCTTCCAAACATAATTTCTTACAAGGCTCATAATTTTGATTGTCCAAACAGTCAAGGTACAACTCCTGAATCAACTACCAATCATATAGAAGGATCAGATAGAACTTTCTATGATGGGTATTTCTATTTGTTTGCTTATGGTATTCCTAACTTCTACTGTGAAAGTAGTGTGAACGTTGATCTTCGTCAAGCAACAAACATTAAAGAAGGTGATTTCTGGCCCCATGTAAGCACAAGTATTCCTGATGATTGGGTGCAGGAAAGTTATGTATCAATTGCATTTGATAATACTTACAACTATAATTCAACATTCTCTAAACAAAATAAAGAGAACTACTTTAGTCATCTTCCTCCAGATTGGAAAGCTCAACTTTGCTATACAAACTATCCATTCAGAGCAATCTATTCTGAGGCACAAGATCAGAATTCTGACATAAGAGTGAATAGCTGGTTGACGTATAAACCTATTGCCTATTTTGATTTTCCTCAAAACTATGGCAAGCTTACATCTTTGGATGGTATTCAAAACAGAGCTGTACTTGCTAGGTTTGAGAACAAGAGTCTTTTATATAACACACTTCTTACAGTTCAAACAAGCAATCCTCAAGCTGCCTATCTTGGTAATGATACATTGTTCAAAAGTTCACCTCCAATAGATTTTGCTGAAACAGATCTTGGGTATGTAGGAAGCCAGAACAAGATGTTATTAAAGATTCCTCAAGGACAGATTACAGTGGATGCTAAACGTGGTCAAGTATTTTTAGTTGCAGGCAATCAGGCTTCAGATCTTTCAGCATTTGGTTCTGGTGTTAATAGATTCTTTACAGATCATTTGGCTTTTGAAATCTTAAGATATTTTCCTAAAGTGGATATAGATAATCATTTCAATGGTGTAGGGTTACATGGTGTATATGATTCTAAATTTGATCGTGTTATAATAACAAAGCATGATTATATTCCTTTAGATCCAAACATCAAATATGATGAGGTGACTAAGGAGTATTATATAGAAGAAGAAATTGCTTGTGTTGAGACTACAAGTACAACAAGTAGTTCTACCAGTAGTACTACAAGCACTAGTTCTACTAGTAGCACTAGTTCTACAACATCTACAACTAGTTCCACTACAACTCCTGCTCCTTTTGCAAATTTCTTCTGGAGTTTTACTAAGTCTGGAAGTATGACTGTAACTATAAAGCTTCAAAACTTTA
>CAYGYN010000004.1:0-13394 GCA_964354195.1 Candidatus Woesearchaeota archaeon
CAATCTGATTGCCAATCTGCATGCGGCGGAGGGGGGCCATCATGCCCGTCTCCAGATCTTGGGGCAAGATGCGGTGGAGCAAGTGTTCATGATACGACTTCTAATCCTCCTTGGTTTGATTATAATGCTGCTACCTGCACAAGTCCATATCCTCAGGTGGGAGAATCTATAAAAATGACAAGCGGGATGTATTCTGGTAGCTGCTATTCAATAACTTCTTCATCAGGATCTGGAACCTGCTGGGGAAGCTACCCTTGCATACAAGTATCTGGTTACGAAAACAATGGAGATTGTTTTGATGTTTATAGTTCTGGCAGTTGCGGGGGCGGAAATACTATTATAGGAAATGTCTCAAATGTGACTTCTTCGGGAATAAATAATCTGAATGTTACAATAGGAGGAGTGGTTGACTGGAGCAGCACCATAACAGGAGTTAATCAAGTTGTATTCTTTGATGGCAATATAAGACTTGTTGATTTTGATTGGGACTTTGAGAGTTCCAACCAATTAAATTTCAGTTCAATTAATATTACAAAAACAAGCAAGGGATTATATCTTCAAGGTGTTAATGTCTCAAAGGGCTTTTATCTTGATGTAGGTGCTTCTTCAGGAGTTTGTGTAAAGAATGCAAATGGTGTTGTGGCAAGTGCGTTAGCATGTAATGGGATTAATGAGACATTCGTATCAGAAAGAAACTGTAATGGAACAGCAATAACTGTGTTTGGTGACAGTGTAAAATGCAGCATAGCCGGAGGAAGATTCAATGTCTCTGGGTTAACACACTCAGGCGGAGAGGCATTGGAAAAAGGCATTATTCCAATGGATTCAGGCAGTCCTTTCTATACAACTGATAATAATCCTTATTCGTGCGGAGCAATGTACAAAGGAGATTCATGCAGCCCATCATGGAATGTTATTCCTAGCGGGGGTGTGAATAATACTTGGAAGTTCTTTACTATATTTAACTCAACACAATATTCTTTGGTTATTGGCAACCAGACTTCAATGGTAAATATTAGTGTTGGAGAAAACATTATAATTTCTAATCTCAAGAAGAAGGTTTTGAATTCGACGACTGCGCAGATAACTTGGAATACAAATGTGCCTGCCAATTCAACAGTCAATTATGGAAATACAAGCACGCTTGGAAGTTATGCTGTTAATTCTACCTTTGACACATTGCATAACATTACTCTCTCAGGATTAGCACCCAATGCATATTATTATTACAACATAACGAGCTGCAATAACTTATTCTGCGGGCGAGCAGGCACATATACTTTGAGCACAGATACAAGCCCTATATATATCTCATTTGTAAGCCCTACGCCATCAAATGGAGCTACTGTAGGCACAAGTTCTGCAACTATAAAAACAAACATAAACAAAAAAGTCTCTTATTGCACTTTGGGCATGCGTGGACCTTGGTTGAATATAAGCTGGAACTATAAACAGAAGATTTATTTCTCTGCACCTTATACCACGCCACAAAATTATCAGGTTAATATAAAACTCAATGCAACAAATAATGGCACTAACTTTAATTGGACAAATAGCTGCAGGGATTTGAGATTTGTCAATATGGCTGAGAGTTCTGAATTGCCTTATTGGATTGAGTACTGCAATTCAACAAGCAATAGTGCAAGCATTTGGGTGAAAGTTGATTTGAATATAACCTCAAGCTCATATATTTTGATGTATTATGGAAATCCAAATGCAACCAGCAAGAGCAATATAACTGGCACTTTCACTAATGTGAGCTTCACAAGCTTATCCAGCTATATGACAGGAGCCAGCAAGTTCTTTATGATAGTTAATAACACTTGCATACTTGGAGTAAAAGAGAATACCTCGGCTTTTGTGCCTGGGCAAGATACCAAATATAAATGGATTCCATTTTATACTTCTATCTATTGGAATAATTCCGGGGGGCCTAACTGGTATTATTCTGAGAGCGGATGGGAGGATTATGGTACAGGTGTCTGGAATTATTTTGCAAATGGAGATAGTAGCGGTTATTCCAATCATCAACTTGCGCTCTTTGGGAATGGGAGAAGCGGATATAATAATTATGGTTATGCATATCATTATGAGTATGTGAGCACGAGCGGCGCATATAGTTTCAATGGCAATGAAGGCGGCTCAAGCAGTAATATGAATGGTTTGGTAATGAATGTTTATCAGGCAAAAAGTGTTTCTGTAGAGCCTGGTTTTGCAATGGGTGTGGAGGAGACACCTTTAACACCCATGAGCTATTCCATGAGTGTAAACAATATAGGACTCAATGCAAGTGCCTCTTATACTTCAACTGGATTGTTAGCTGGTACAAATTATTATTATAATGTACTTTGCGAGGATTTGGCAGGAAACATAAACTTCAGTGAGAACAGGACTTTTAGTGTTGACTTCAACCTGCCTGGAATTAATATAATATCGCCGCAAGCGATATCTTACATTAGTCTGCCGATAGATTTCAATGTAACTTTGAATAAGAATGGCTCATGGTGCGGCTATAGCATAGATGGAGCTGCGAATGCCACAATGAATATACTCAATCCTACAAACTTTACTGCATCAAGCTCTTCGATCAGCTCTGGAAATCATAGTGTGGTTTTCTCGTGCAATGATACGGCTGGAAATATGAATTCTGCCTCAAGAGCTTTCTCATTTGTTCCTTCAACACCTATAATGGGCTTTGTCTATCCAACTCCTTTCAATGGCAAAGTATTGCTGACAAACAATGTGACAATAAATGCAACCCTAACAACCCCTAACTTAAAATCTTTCGCTTGGAATTGGAATGGAACTAATTACACAATGTATAATGAATCTCTTCTTTTGATGTATAACTTTGACAATCTGACTGTCTTGGGAGAGAATGCTACAAGAGTTGTTGATTTGAGCAGATGGGGGAATAACGGGACACTTAGCAATATGGCTGCCTCTCTTGACAGCATGGATTCTACCAGTGGGTGGGGGTTTGCTGGAGGTATGACAGGCATAACTGTTAACTCTAGTGTCTATAAGGAAGGCAGCGGCGCATTGAATTTGATAAAAGGAAGCACTTCAAGTTTTGATGCTTTCATATACAAGAGCATCTCAGCAGCCAATGTATATAACAAGGTAATTAGGGTATGGCTATATATTAAAGATAGCACTACGCTAAGCAAGATAGGGTCTGTTCAATTATATCTATATTCAAATAGTGGTACTCGATATATTGGATGGCTCAGGCTGTCCGGCAATTTCAGTGTTGGATGGAATTTAGTTAGCATAAAGACTGATGAGACATCTTTTGACCAATCAAGTCCTAGTGCAGATTTGACTGCAATTACTCAGATAAGACTTGATGTTGATAGTGTAAATAATGCAGATACTTATGCGGCGGGAGACGTGATAGCTGATTTCTACAGGTACGACAGCTGGGTTGGCGGAAAGTATGGGAATGCCTTGAGCTTTGATGGAGTGAATGATTATGTAACCTTGGCTCAGCCCATATCTGGAATTCAGAGTGCAAACTATTCGATAAGTGCATGGATTATACAAAGCGGGGGAACAGGGGCTATTACTGATGAGATATTTAGCCAAGACTATGATGGCAATCATCAAATTAGATTAGAGCTTAATGCAGTAAATTGTTATGCTATTTTCAATACTTATGAAGTAGCATATGGGACTGTTTCAGGGACTGCAAGTGTATGCGATGGAAAGTGGCATTATTTGACTGCTGTAAAATCAGGAAATACAGGTTATATTTATGTCGATGGAAATCAGCAAAACTCCGGCGCTGTAAAGAATGTAACCTCTACTGACAGGGCAACAATAGGTGCGATAAGATATACAGGTGGCGTGTTGTATTTCTTCAATGGTTCAATTGATGAATTTAAGATATGGAATCGTTCTCTTTCTGATGCCGAAATCAAACAGCAATATTATTCTAATCTTAATAAATATGCTTCTAGCAATTGGATGTTCTACTACAACCAGGGCAACCTGTCAAATGGGACTTATAGTTATTATGGCTCGGTGTCTGATGCATCCAATTATTCAAATGCTTCTGAGACAAGAAACTTCATTGTAAGGGGAATAAATAATTCCCTGCCTGTATACAGCAATTTCTCTTCATATCCTGGAACTACGGACTTTGCGAATGTTGCAGATATAGTCAATGTGACTGGCTTAACATTAGCAAACAATTATTTCATTATAATTTTCCCTCCGAATTACAGTATTGATTCAAGCGGCGAGGATTACAATCATAACATTCTCTCAGGCTATGGTTTTGTCAGCGTGAATAGCAGCGCTCTTGATGCAAGTTTCAATGCTTCTGCAAATGTGACTATTAAGAACCTGCTCTGTCCTGCAGGACTAATTTATTATCTTGAAGGATACCCACAATCCAAGGCAGAGATAGTAACCAGCGGACAGCTATGCAATGAGACTTCTGATATAACATGTACAAATGTTGTGTGCGCAAATAATTCAGTTACATTCACAGTAAGTCATTTCACTGGTTTTGCAGTGGGTGCAGTATCAAATCTTACAATCTGGGATGAGACAGATTCAGGAATGCCTTTTGGAGGGCAGGTTAAGAGCACAGGCGACCAAGTAAGGTTCTTTGCAAACTACACTAATGCAACAGATACAATGGGCGATGCAAACTGCACAATCTTCTTTAATGACATGAGCACAAACATGACTTTCAATTCTACAACTATGCTGTATGAATACAACAGGAGCTTTGTTTACATAGGAAATTACAGCTGGAATGCAACCTGCGAGAAAGCAGGATTTGATACCCTGACTGCAATTGACAGCGTGAACATAGGATATAATTATGTGGTAATGTCTCCGCTGTGCAATTCTTCAATAAGCTCGGATTATACGCTTACAGGAAACATAACTTATTGCGATGGCTCGGGGCTAAATATCATTGCTGATAATGTGTTCATAGACTGCAGAGGCTATACGATATCCGGGCAGGGTGGAGGATATGGTATAAACATAACTGGATTTGACAATGTGACAATTGCCAACTGCACAATCAGCGATTTCTCGGCAGGAATATACGCTGTCAATTCTTCTTTAGGCGCAATTGTCAATGATAACATTTATAGGAACAATCTAGGCATTTATTATTACAACTCATCGAATAACTTTGTTAGTTTCAACTTCATTAGCAGCAATAATGTTGGAATTAGCATCATCAACTCAACCAACAATAGCATATTTGACAATTCTTTTGCAAATGCCCTGAATGCTTATGCCAATACGAATAACTCATGGAATGCTGCGAATGTCTCGAATGGGCCTAATGTAGTTGGAGGGCGTTATATAGGGGGAAACTACTGGAATGATTATGCTGGAAATGATACGAATGGGGATGGGTTTGGGGAGACTGGGTTGCCTTATAATTCTGGGGGAAATATTGCTGTTGGAGGAGATTATCTGCCTTTGATAGGCCCGCCAGGATGCGGCTCTACAATAACTTCGAATTATACATTTGATGATGACTTCTCATGTCCGGGAAGCAATGGTTTCAATGTTGGCGTAAGCGGAGTCACAATAGACTGCAATGGGCATTCAATAACAGGCGATTTTACACATATTGGAATTAATCTTACAGGAGTCAATAACGTAATCTTGGAGAATTGCACAATCAGCAACTTTGGCACAGGCGTGTTCATGAATTCTGCAAATTCCAATAACATCACTGGCAGTTCTGTGGTGAACAACAGCGTTGGCATCAATTTGACAAATTCTTATTCTAATCTTATTTACAATAACGAGTTCAACAATACAAACAATGCTTATGACGATGGAAATAATAATTGGAATATTGCGAACTTGGTGGCTGTGCAAAACTTTGTTGGCGGCTCATTTGTCGGAGGCAACTTCTGGTCAGATTACTCAGGGGTGGATGATGGAAGCGGGGCTTATCCACCATATAATAATTCAGATGATGGAATTGGAGACACGCTTATCCCTTACAATTCAACTAATAAGATACAGAACGGGGGAGATTATCTTCCTCTTATGGAAACGATAAAGGGCAGCGAGATAAATTCGACCAATTTAACACAAGACTTGAAGAATTGCGGAGCTAGCGGAGGTGTTTGCCTTAGGATAACCTCCAGCAATACTGTTCTTGATTGCAAGGGCAAGAGAATTGTTGGCTATGGTGCAGGCACAGGAGTTGTAATTGGGCCTGGAAGCATAAGCGGTTCTGGAACAATAAGCAATGTTGTCATAAAAAACTGCATAATTGAAGGCTTTGATAATGGTGTAGTAGTTCAATCAAAAGCTAGCGCAAGAGCGCATGCAAGCTGCCATCTTGGACCTATCACATGGGGAGGAAGCGCAAAGAGGCATGATTGGGAGGTTGATATCTCAGGCGTTAAACTTGTAAATACCACAATAAGGAATGTAAATGGGGATGCTGTTAAAGTGCTTTCTGATGCTGATTACGATAAAGATTGCAGAAAGTGCTGGATTTTCCACGAGGAATGCGACTCACAGCAGGCAAGTGCTAACGTAAATGTTGTATTAATCGCAAACAACACCATGACTACTATCTCTGGGAGGGGCGTTTATGTAAGTGGAGCTTATGACCATGGAGCGGCCTATGTAACAAGCACAAATGTGACTGGCAACATCATAACTGGCGCTAATGAAGGTGTGAGGATAACTGATAATTATGTTTCGGGCTTGAGAGTAAACAATAATACCTTCGTAAATACTGGCACAAATGGAATCTATATAACAAACACTGGCGGCACAGTAGATGTGAGTTATAATAACATAACTAATGGATGCAGCAGTTATGGAATTTATTCTGACAACATAGCTGATCCTCATATTCATCATGAGAATATTAAGAATGTGGGCGGTACTGGAATTTATACAGGCAATGGCGGGCACACAATTACCAATATTAATGTAAGCGCCGGCAGCAGCGGAATTTATGTAAATGGCGGCGGGAACACATTAAGCACTATAAATGTCTGGAAAGCCACCTCCGGCTATGGGATTTATCTGGGCGGGGCATCCAGCTCTCTTACAAATGTAAATGTTAGCAAGACAGGAATTGACGGGATTTACACAATCGGCGGTTCTAATGTTATCTCGAATGCATTTATCTCGACAACAGCTGGCAGAGGAATAATACTTAATGGCGGAAGCAACACGCTGACTAACATAACTGCTAACTTCACCACAAGCTCGGGCATTTATGCTTCAGCAGGACCAAACACTCTGACAAATATAATGGTAAATAACAGCCGTTCTGACGGGCTTACCTTATACGGCGATTACAATAATGTCAACTATGCTTATATTTACAATGCAAGCAACGACGGAATTGCTTTCCGCCTCGGAAATTATGGCAGTGCAACAAATGTCAATTCAACCGCAGTTCTTGGAAGGGGAATTTATGTTACTGGAGCTATGGGCAACTTAAAGAAGGGCTATACTGTTATCAATGCCAGCGCCCGCAGCAGCCAAAATTATGATATCACGCTTAATTTCATCAATGACAGCACTTTATCCAACCTGACATTGTCTCCTGGGAGTATTCAGCTTTATGGTTCTCTAAATAACACGGTTAATAATATCCAATGTGTTTTGGGTGGTTGCTTTGTACGCTTGGAATCTAGTTCGAATAATTATCTATCTAATATTTATCCAGTGCACAATGACAGTGGCGCTGGTAGTGTCTATCTTACAAGTTCTAATAGCAATATGCTTGTCAATATAACTATTGACGGTTATGGAGGGTATATGAGCCAAGGATTTTATTTGGATTATTCAGATTATAATCAGATAATAGGTTCATCCGCTGACCACGGTCATGACGGGTTCTACCTTAGCCATTCAGACTATACTGCTATTAGAAACTGCAAGTCCAGTGATAATGATCATTTTGGAGTGTATGCTGGGCAGTCCACTTACTTGAATGTAGATGACTCTACATTCAATAATAATTGGTGGGGAGTATACGCTGATGCTACCAGATTGAGTCTTGACAATGTTACTTCAAATAACAATGCATGGGCAGGGGTAAAAATAGATAGTATGAATTACAATACTATTTATAATTCCAATTTTAGCTATAATCATTGGTGGGGAATATCTACTTTTTGCTCAACCCTCTGCCCGGGCGGTCCAACATGGGGCAGTTCTTACAATACTATAGTCAATACTGTTGCGAATTACAATGCTGGCAGCGGTTTCTTCATGGATAGTTCTTGGTATAATAACTTTTATTCCTCTACTGCTAATCATAATGGATGGTGGGGCGGCATTAGTAGCAGTGACCGTGATGGCTTCTACTTCGATCCTTTGGTAGGGAACAATATCAACAACGGAGAGGCAATCAATAACAGCCTGAATGGGATTTCTTTGGCAAATAATGTTTATGACAGCAATACACACAACAATACCTTATTTGGTATAGATAGCGCTGATAATGTCTATCGCTCGCAAGCCCATTCAAATGGTTATATGGGAATATCTGCCGTCTATGTCCAAGATTCTTCTGCGGATTATAATGGGATAGCAGGCGGCGGGACAGGCATTAGTGCATTGCAAGTATTAAACTCCACGGCAAATGATAATGGTTGGTATGGCTTGCAGATGGCTACTCTAGGTGGCACAAATGGATTTGTGATTAACTCAACTTTCCTAAGAAATGGCAGATTTGATGTATTCACAGACCCGTACATCCCAAGCTATTGCATCTCCAGATTTGACAATGTTACTGGAACAGACAATGCTACCATATTATTTATAAATTCTACAAACAGCGCATTTACCAATCTTACTAATGTCTCGGAAGTTATCTTGTGCCATGCAGAGAACTCGACTTTTGATGGAATATTAATGCAGCACAAGGAGAAGCAGAATAACGGTGTGCTTATAGTGCATACAAAGAATGCAAAGATAACCAATGTTAATCTGAGTAACACTTACTCCGGACTGTTTATAATCGATAATTCAACAGATACTACACTATCAAATTCATACATTACAAACAGCTTGCATGGAGTAAGGGCTGACGGTTCCTATGGCGGAGGGTATTGCAGTGGGCCTGTTTTCAATACCACTATAACTAACTCATTCCTTATGAATAATAGTTATGGCGTTTATTGCGATAGCGGGGCTTCTACGTCATACTGTGGAACATTCTATGGAATGTGCTACATTCGTGGAAGTTATCTGACAAGCGACAGGGATGCTGTTGGAGGAGGATATGGAGTATATACTGGTTCATACGGGCCTGTAACAATAGTCAATTCAACATTCAATAATACACGCTACGGAGCTTACATAAGTGCATCACTCTCAAATGTAATTAATTCCTCATTCTATAACATCTCGCATACTGCATTATACTTAAGCGGGTCGAACAATAGCATTAATTATGCAAATATATACGGCTCTCCAAACTATCCTTTTGGAACTATGGGAATCTATTTATATGGCGGGAGTTACAGCAATGTAAATAACTCTTATATTGCAAACTTAACCATAGGAATATATACAATTTATTCTGCTTATAATAACCTCTTTAATGTGACTGCAGAAAGCAATGTAATAGGATTTGATTATTATGGCTCTTCTTCTACAGATAATCTCTTGACAAACAGCAGTGCGAAAAACAATTCTATGGGTGTAAAATATGAAGCTTTGGCTAATAGGGATAACTTGACTAATTCTTATCTCCTAAATAATACATATGGTGTGGTTATAGGCACAGGAAGCACAACCAGAGTATTAATCTTCAACAATACATTTATTGGAAACAACTATGGTGCATACCAGAATGCTTCAACTTCAAATGGGATATTCTGGGGCAATTACTTTTATAACAGCACTATTGCACATGCTTTCTCAAGAGCTTCACAAAGCGCGCTGTTCAACATAACAGGAAGCGGCGCGCGAGGCAATTTCTGGGATGATATACCTAAGAACAATCTTGATATCTTTGATATAACCTATGATATATGGGGAGATGCTGGATTGAATTACCCTTACAGCCCTGCAAAAGGCGGTTTTGTGCAAGGGAATGTAACAGACTGGGGTCCTATTGTGACTCCTCTTGGCGCTAATGAGAGCGCGCGAGCGAATGTAACAATCTGGGATGAGACTGATTCTCTTGGCGGGAGCAAGATAAGATATCCATATCAGCAGGTAGGATTCTATGCGAGATACAACTCCTCAGATGTTCTTGGCGGATACACCTGCCTGATAAGCTTTGACGATTCTGTGAATAATACCATGAGCTTCCAGGCGAGCTACTCCAATATATCATATGCTGACAATACTTCTGGTGTTGGGTCATACTCTTCCATCGCTATTGATGCCAATAACAATCCCGGGATAAGCTATTACGACTCTAATTATGCAAGACTTAAGTATACAAAATGGAATGGCAGCGTTTGGCTCAATTCAACTGTTGACGCATCAGGCAGTGTGGGACAATACAACTCTTTGGCATTTGATTCTTTGACAGGTTATCCAAGAATAGCATACTATAATGCCAGCTATCCTTATGGAGTTAAATATGCACAATGGAATGGCAGCGTGTGGAACTTCTCAATAGTTGACTCATATAATGTAGGTTATTCTATATCTCTTGCTCTTGACTCATTTGGCAGAGCGCATATAAGTTATTATAACACCAGCTATCCTTATGGGCTAAGGTATGCAAGATGGAACGGAACTGCATGGAACTTAACATCGGTTGATTACAGGGCATATTATTACTATGGGGCTACAAGCATAGCACTTGATTCAAATAACTATCCAAGAATTGCATATCATGATGATAATTATCCTTATCCGCTGAAGTATGCGAAATGGAACGGAACTGCATGGAATATTACTATAGTTGACTCTGTAGCTTATTCTGGTGCAAATGGCGTTTCCCTGAAGCTTGATTCAGGTGGCAATCCGAGAATTGCATATAGTAATAATTATGGACAACTAAAATATACTATATGGAACAGTACAGCATGGATAAATTCAACTGTTGACAGCGGAAGTGTCGGTGGATATTGCTCACTTGCACTAGATTCCAAAGGTTATCCGAGAATAAGTTATTATGATGCGATTAATTACAAGCTCAAATATGTAAGATGGAACGGTACAGCATGGGAGATTTCAGTGCCTGACCTTAACTCATTAGGAGTACGTACATATACATCTATTGCTATAGATTCCAATGACAGGTCTCAAATCAGCTATTACGATTGGAATAATCAAATGTTGAAGTATGCTCTTATAGCGCATGGTGACCAAAACTACCATTACAACAGGACATTTGCCTCTCCTGGAATAGCAAACTGGAGTGTTGCATGCAATGATACTGCATATGCGAGCGCGAGTGCGAATGACAGTGTGAATATAAGTGCAGTTATTTGGTTTGTCTCGCCTCTTAGCACAATTTACAACTATGGCAGTCTTTTTGTCAACATAACTAACGTGAGCATTGCAAAGTCAATATGGTGGAACAATGGAACTGATAATCTTACCTATGGAGGCGAGTTATCTTACAATTTCAGCGAAGGAAACCACACAATTTACGCTTATGCAAATGACTCAAACAACAGCATTTATTCAGCCAATGTCAGTTTTATGGTTGACTTGACTGCACCAAATATAACACTAATCTCGCCGCCGAATGCTACAATCACAAGCAATACAACCATAAACTTCACTGCAATTTTCAATGATTTGACAAGCGGGCTCAGGAATGCGACATTGAATATCTACAACCAAACAGGATTGTATAATATCTCGTTCTTTAATCTTGGAGGAGCTGCAAATGCTCTTGTCAGCTCAATTGTGAATCTTGTTGCTGGTGTTTACTCATGGTTCTGGGAGGCATTTGATATTGCGGGCAATTTTGCTACAACACAATTTGTTCCTGGGAATTATACAATAACTGTTGACACAAGCAAGCCAATTGTGACAATTACATCTCCTATAAATACAACTTATGCAAATGCAACAATATTGGTGAATATTTCTGCATTTGACGAGCATCTTGACACAATCTGGTTCAATAATGGCAGTGATAACTTTGTTTATACTGGAGAGATTTATATGAACTTTAGCGAAGGGCAACATATCCTATTTGCATTTGCAAATGATTCTGCTGGAAATGTCAATTCAACCAATGTTACATTCAATGTCACTACATTTGTGGCAGACACAACCCCTCCTTTCATCAACTTTACCTCTCCGACATTGAGCGATGGAGCAATGACTGCAAATAATTCTGCAATTGTGAACATCTCAATTTGGAATGCATCTGATGTCTTGGAAATAAAGAAAAACTGGAATGGCACAAATTACAGCTTCTTCGATAACTCGTTGAGACTGATGTATAATTTTGATAATAATAGCTTGATTGGGGAGAATAACACAAAGGCTGTTGATTCTTCCTTATACAGCAATAATGGGACAATCGTGAATGCAATCTGGAACTTGTCTGGAAGATATAATGGTGCACTAATGTTCAATGGAGGTTATGTTGATGTCAGAAATGATGCAAGCTTGAACCTAAGAGAAGTGACTCTCGCTGCATGGATAAATACCGACTCAACAGGCAATATTGTTAAGAAAGCAGATTTATCTGGCACTATTGCATTCTCTGATGACTTCTCAACAGACAAGGGATGGACTGGATATGTCAATGCAACTGGAGGACCTGCGCAATGGCAGAGAGGAAATGCAATTGCCTCTTCCGGATGCTGGGGCAATCAGGATCCTGCAACAGACCATTCATCAAGCGGGGACAATTACTTGCTTGGAAATAACATAGGCGGATGCTATAGCCCAAGCATAAACGGCACTTATTGGATAGAATCTCCTGCAATTGACTGCACATCTTGCGTAAATACCAATCTCTCATTCTGGAGATGGCTTGGAGTTGAGAGCTGGACATTTGACAGGGCAAATATCACTGTTTACAACGGAACAGATTGGGTCAGCATCTGGACAAATCCAATTGGCTCGATAACTGATTCAATATGGAACTTCACATTGTTCAATGTAAGCCAATATGCTGACGGGAATGCAAACTTTAAGGTTAGGTTCGGGCTTGGAAAGACAGATGGTTCAACCAACTATGGCGGATGGAGCATAGATGATGTCCAAGTCCTTAGTTCTGGTGCAGGAGGGCTTGCAAATGTGTCTTATTCATTAAGCATCAATAATATAACGGGGTTATCAATCGGGAATTCAAGCGGAAGTTATACTGCTGGCGGTATTGTGGTTGTTAATGACAGCAACTGGCATTATATAGTTGGGACTTACAATGGCAGTGCAATGAAGCTGTTTGTTGATGGTGTTCTTCAGGGCATTAACGAGAGTTATTCGGGAGAATT
>CAYGYN010000005.1:0-4210 GCA_964354195.1 Candidatus Woesearchaeota archaeon
AAAGAAGTCATCAGTGGGTAATTGTCCAGAATAAGCCCACCAAAGGAGGCAGAAAGCATCAAGCAATAACCAGCCACAGATAACGGATATTATTATTTTTAATACCATATTATTATTATTAATTATTATCTACTAACTTAATGATAGCAAAATCCAAGACAAGTGTCAATACCTATATATAATAGTTATGCACAAGGCAATTAAAGTGTAATAAAAGGGAAAGTTTATCGTCATAGTGTAATAAAGAGATTAGCACACTTGCTGATTTCTTTTTTGTTTTGGCGGGGATTTATAAACCTAATTTATCTTAAATGGTAAAAGGACAAAGGAGAGGAAGTCAATAACAATCCCCTTAAAATCCTCTCCAAAGCACAAAAGAAAAAGGTATATTATATAGTCAAGACCAAGAAAACGGCTCATATTGTAAATAATAGCACAAGGAAAAAGGCTAAAGATATAAAAAGAGGCATTTTCGCGGGTTTTAAAAAGAATTAAAGCTAAAATAACAATGGTATTATTAAAACAAAATAAGATAGAAATAAAAGAGAATAATGGGAGAATAAAGGAAGGAGAAGTTAGAAATCCAAAAGGAAAACCTAAAAATGCGATTGATTTAGTTAAACATTTAAAGGAAGAAATAAACAAAAAACCAAAAGGGCAAAGACTAACATTTGCCCATATTTTAATTAAAAAGACGATTAAAGACGCTATTAAAGGAGATAAAGAGGCAAGGAAGCTCATTTTCGGCTATTTAGAAGGAACTCCAATCCAGAAAGTGGAGCAAACGAACCTGCTTGAAAGTCATATTTTAGAGGTTGATGAGGCAGAAAGTATAGAATACCGAGAGTTTTTAGAGTGGAAAAAGGGCAGAATTCAAGCACAAAATAATCAAGACCAACCTTTCGGGCTTTTAAATAATAAGATTAAAAATGAGGTTTTGGGGCTATAAAGCAAGGTCAAGAGCTTATGAGAACACAACAAGAAAGAGCTAAAGACTTCCTGCGGGAGTATAAAAGAATAGTATCAAAATATCAGATAGACATCATAGCTGGTATTCAGATGATAGACAAAGCAGAGCAAACACCTAATATAATTAAAGTAGGTAAGGAAGACAACGAACAAATACAAGCAAGGGAAGGAGCTGGATAAAAAAGGAAGGAGGGGGGTATGGGCGTTTTGGTTGAAGGGATGAGACATATAGGTGTAGTCCCCCACAAATTTTTTCTATAAAACGTCCCTCACAAAGTGTAAAATTATGAGGAAAAAGGGGTATAAAAAACGGAAGAAAAAAGCCGAATACGGCAAATGTGCGGGTTATTGCCCCGATTGGATATGATTGAAACTGTCCTAACGATGGCAGTCGCAATTTTGCTTGTTTTAATGGGAATATTTATTGTCCTCTGCCTCATATTATATGAGGTCAAAGAGGGGGTCAAAAGGGGTCAAAGGGGTTCAATGGAGGCAAAAGAATATGGGGAAAAGGAGATGTTAGGCGTTGATTTTGAGAAGGAATTCAAGGGGCAGGGGAGCAATATCGTGGAGTGGAAGCCCCCAGAGGAGGAGGAGGATATTGCATTCAGGGAAACAATAAACAAAATCAATGGTTGATATATTTACAAAACACAAGAGCTTGAGAAGGCAGGGGGTTATGACCTCAAAGGACTTGGCTGACATCCAGCAGCCATTTGCAAAAGACGGCTATACCAACGACCATTTTGACAAGTTGTATGGGCACAAAACAAAGAACCCTGGATGGGGCACCGAGAGGGATAGGAAGCTGAGGAAAAATTCGGGTTTTGTGCATATCCCAAATGAATCAGAATTATCCAAATGCCCCAAATGCGGGAAAGCGATGTTCATAGACCAGGAAATCTGCGGGGAGTGCTTTATGAAATATCAGGACGGGAAAATATAAAAATATGGAGGTTTTGACAGACCAAAAAAGAAGGCAGCTTTGGAGCTGGCAGCAGTCCTGCCTCGTCTGGGCGGTTGACAATTTCATAAAAGAGGAAAAAGGGAACCCCTTGGAGTTCAGGAACCACAGGTTCTTGATGGACATATTTGATGACTGGTCGCCGATTCAGGTGGTCAGGAAATCATCGCAGATAGGGTTCTCAACAATGAACATTATCAAATCGTTCTGGGGGGCATTTTACAAGGGATATAATGTCATCTATACCCTACCGACTTTCGCCGATGTCGGGCAGTTTGTTCCTTCAAAGGTAAATTCTTTAATAACGAACAATGTCATCTTCCAGGAGATGACGAGGGACAAGGACACCACCTTCCAAAAGAAGGTCGGAAAGGGGTTCATCTATTACAGGGGGACATCGTCAGGCAGGATGGAAGGGGAGAAATCGCAGTCGGGAGTGGGGATTATGCTGACCTCTGACCTCAATGTCCACGACGAATGCGACAGGTCGGAACAACCTATGCTGGAGCAGTATGAGTCAAGGCTGGAAGCCTCAACCTACGGGGGCAAGTGGTATTTTTCAAATCCAACGGTTCCTGGAACATTAAGCCAGAAAGTCTGGGATAACTCAGACCAAAAGCACTGGTTCATTAAATGCGAGCACTGCAACCATTGGCAGTATCTTGATTTTTGGAAGAACATCAAAGAGGGAATGTATGTCTGCGAGAAATGTATGGGAGAGGTTTCAGACAAGACAAGGATGAATGGCAGGTGGGTTAAAAAAGACAGGACAAAGGACATTTCGGGCTATTGGATTTCGCACCTTATGTGTTCCTGGATTTCAGCCGCAAAAATAGAGGAGGAATATGAAAACAAAACCCGTCAATACTTTTATAATTTTGTTCTTGGTTTACCTTATGTGGGTTCTGATGTTGTTGTTAATAAGGACATACTTCTTAAAAACATAGACTTAAAAGAGCCGAACTTCAAGGAGCATTGCTGTTTGGGGGTAGACCAAGGACTGAAGAAATGGTGGGTATTAGGGAACAAGCAGGGCATATTCAGGGTAGGTTCAACTGAAAAATGGGAAGACATTGAGGAACTGATTAAAACCTACGATGTGGAGTTGGCGGTTTTTGACGCACTCCCAGATTTGACCGAGCCGAGAAAACTGAGGCAGAAATATCCAGGAAAGGTATGGCTCAATTACTACAAAAAGGACATAAAGAGGGCGGATTTCATAAAATGGGACTATACCACCCACACCGTCTATTCTGACAGGACAAAACTAATACAATGGATGATAGACGAGTTCGTAGGAGGGAGAATAAAATTCCAGATGGAGCCGAGGGATTTGGAACAATACATAAGGCATTGGACATCTCTTTATAAAGAAATCATAAAAGATTCAATGGGCATAGACAGGGATGTCTGGCAGACGACGGGTGAAGACCATTTCGTTCACGCAACCAACTATTGGAAGATAGCCCTTGAGAAGACAGAAGGCAACACCGAAATAAAAGAGTATTCTGGGGGGGAGAAGAAACCCTATGACGGGATAGCCCCAGAGATAGCGAAAATAGCATTTGACAACGAATCACAAATAATTTAGGAGGCAATTAAATAATGGCTGAACCAACTTATGCGGAGGATTTAAATAAAACAATACTCTCTGTGAGAGAGAACCTTTCTTTTGACGCAACAGATGAAGAACTCATTAGGGCTATTGATGTGGCTATGATGGAGTCAAAACAGCTCAAAGAAAAGATGGATAATGTCGGCAAAAGAAACAAACTCTATTGGATTAAGGGAACGGAAAAAGACCTTTCAAGGTTCCACCCCAAAAGGGCAAGGATAACATCAAATAGGATATTCACCGATGTTGAAACAGCACTTCCGATTCTGACGGCAGAACCCCCAGACCCAGAGATAGTTGGGAACATAAACAACGACTATTCGGTCATTATAAAAAAAGGACTTAAAATAGCCTATGAGGTCAAATACAAGATACAACAGAAACTCCAACAGCTTGTTAGGATGTGGTTTCTTTTCAGACTTGGGGTGTGGAAATATAGGTGGGACGCAACAAATGGATTCGTAACAGAAAATGTCCTTACAAGGAAAGTGGGTTTTGATAAAAGGGCGACCTGTATAGAAAACTGCGAATATATCTGGGAAGAATTGGAGTGTAATGTTGAGCAATTTATAAACAAGTTTCCCGAAAAAGAAAAAGAAATAAAAAACGCAGTAGGAAAGGCGAACCCGAAGGACAAAATCAAATATGTTGAGTTTTGGGGT
>CAYGYN010000006.1:0-6082 GCA_964354195.1 Candidatus Woesearchaeota archaeon
GGAATCGAAGTCCACGCAGAGCAAAGCTCCGCGGGAACTTCAACTCCAAGGGAGATTGAAGTATTCCCTCTCCGTCCATAAGCCAAAAACTTTTCTTAGAAAAGTTTTTATACCGCTTTAAAGTAGGGAGATGAAGGAGAGTGGACGATGTTAGAAGGGGTGTTGGGATTGTTTTCTGGTGGCGGGCAAACCCACAGTGAAAGAAAGCGGGGTGTTCTTCCAATTTATTTATGCAAAAATGTGCTGCAAGGCGGCAAAAGGGGTTATGCATTAAGCAGGTCTTCTTCATATGACCAAAGAATTCCTTATTCTACGATAGATGATTTGGCTGAAGGGATAGCTAAATTGGGCTCAAGGGCACAAGTTGTTATCAGTGGCTTGGGGCTTTGGACAGACTCTGTAGGGGATTCGGACTTGAGGAGACTGCAGGAAGCGTATTTTGAGAGAACAAAGCGAGAATTGCCTCTTAGCGCGGAAGTGCGGCGGCGGACTTCAGTCACGCAAGTAAGAATCAGGGGATTGCAGGCTATTGGAGCAGGCAAATAAGGTTCTGAAAAGGTTTTTAAAGAATTAATTTCTTATAATAGTGTAATGGCAAAGACAATTGGCATTATTGCTATAAAGGGTGGTGTGGGAAAGACTTCAATTTCTGCTGCGCTTGCTGCTGATTTGGCAAACAGGCACAAGAAGAAAGTCCTGCTGATAGATGCAAATTATTCTGCTCCGAACCTTGGATTGCACATGGACATTGTTGAGCCTGTAAAAACAATACATGATGTTCTCTCGGGAAGAGCACAGATGGAGCATGCGATACATACCCGCTATGGGGTTGATGTTATCCCTGGAAGCTACATATACAATAAAGGAATAAATCACTTGAAACTAAGCAGCAGAATAAAAGATGTAAAGAAAAACTATGATTTTGTAGTGATTGATTCTTCTCCAAGCCTTAATGACGAGATTCTATCAACTATATTGGCTTCTGACAATCTTTTTGTTGTGACGACTCCTGATTATCCAACATTGAGCTGCTCGCTTAGGGCTGCAAAGGTTGCTAAGGACAAGGGTAAACCAATTTCAGGCATCATAATAAACAAAATAAGAAGTCCTAAATATGAGCTTGAGCTTGAGGAGATAGAGAATGCTATTGGAATCCCTGTTGTTGCAAAGATATTGGATGACAAGAACCACATAAAAGCGCTGTTCACAAGAATTCCAGCAACTGTCTATGACAAGAAGTCAAGGTTTTCAAGGGAGATAGCAAAATTGAGCGATGCGCTTGCAGGAGCAAAAACAGAGAAGTCTTTCTTCGAGAAATTATTCTCATTTAATTTCGGAAAAGAAGAAGTTAACAGGCAAGTGCTAAGGGAAAGTTTTTATAAGAGTATGTTTGAAGAAGAGAATGACAAAAGCTAATCCTGACTGCATATTCTGCAAGATTGTCAAGGGAGAGATTAAGTCTGAGATTGTTAAAACAGGAAACAGCTTCATTGCAATAAAGGACGCTAATCCTGTTGCCAATGGGCACTTGCTAATCCTACCAAAGCAGCATTTTGTGACTTTGCTTGATATTCCAAATAATTTAGCGGAGGAGCTTCTAAAGTTCACAAAAGAGCTTGCTTCTGAGATGCTTGAGAAAAAGCTTGGGGATGGCTTTAATGTAATAATGAACAATCTTGAGCCCGCAGGGCAGTTTGTCATGCACGCGCACATTCATGTAATCCCGAGAAAAGAAGGAGATGGGATAAGATTCTTGGTTAGGAAATAGAAATAATAAACCCTTAAAAACCTCTTAATTCTGATATTTTCAGGGCTCTGTAACTCAGTGGTAGAGTGCTGCTCTCATGAGGCAGATGCCGGGAGTTCGATCCTCCCCAGAGCCACTTGCTAATGAAGAAACAAAAATCCCAAAAAGCCAAGAATCTGGAGAATATTGATTATCCTTCAGAAGCAGAGGTATTCAGGATATTCGGCAGATATCTAATAGGAGATAAAGACTCTTCAAAGAGCAATGAGAGGGCGGAAAAATTTGGAATTGAGGATTTGTTGCATAGGATGCCGGTAAGGCATCTTCAGATGGGCAATCCAAGAATATTCAGGCCAGGAACAAGCTCACCAAATCCTGCTTTTCTTGATTTGGTTGTATATGAAGACCGCTCAATCCTGCTTTCAAAGAAATGGGGAGATTCAGAATGCACCCATTACTGGCTTTATTTTTATGACAAGCTGAAAGAAGAAGTTTTCTTTACAACAGCCTATGACTTGTTTTCTTCCTGAGAGCTTTACTGCCCTATTGTTATGTCTATTGTTGAAACATTGATTTTTCTGCCTTCGCGCTCGAATTCTTCGCTTGCAATCTTTATGTCCTTGACTTTAAAGCCCTCTTTTTCCAGAAACCTGCGCTTTGCTACTTCAACAACATCAACGGCTTTAGAAATGAATTTTCCTCTTGAACGGACAATAACTTCAGGGCTCTTTTTAACGCTTAATTGCACAGAAATGCCCCGGACATAGTTAATAAGGGGCTTTTCGCCTATGAAAACAACATTGTCGTTTTTATTTTCTTTGGCATCCTGAGTCTTTACTTCTGGGCTTGGTTCAGGATTGCTATTGGGCGGGGATTGCTGGTTTTGTTCCATCTTGCTTTAACTTCTTCATTCTTACAAGCCTTGCTATGTAGCCTGCTATCTTGTTCCTTATTGGCTTGCTGGGCATTGTATTTTTTAGAATCTTCTTGTTCTGCTCAAAGCTATCATTGAAGAGATTTTCCCCTTCAAGAAGCTGCTTTGCAGCTCTTTTAACCATTAGTGACTTAATTCTTCCCATAGTTATGGTTTGAGAGGACTCTTTATAAAGGTTTCTTTAGATTTAAGGAATTAAAACTTAATCCTTTCAAATTTAACGAGGTTTTTCCAGACGCGGAGATATTCGCGGGCTTTCTTATCAATTTCTCCAGGAGAAACTATTAAGGCAGGCATTTTCTCGCTCTGGGCTTTTTGCAAAGCCAGAGTTAGGTCTGTTTCTGTGATTTTTTTCTTGTCTTTTGCTATCAGATAATATTCTTGCTTGCCAAACAATGTATCTGCCCTTACTTTTGCTGCGAATTCCTTCTTTTTTTCAAGAATTGACTCAAGAATTTCCACGTCTTTAGAAAGAAGATAGTCCTTGAGATTGTCTGGGAAGTCAAAAGATTCTTTTTTCTTTGTTTTCTTGGGTTTTTCTTGTGAAACCGGGGAATTATCACTCTCTGCTTTTTCTGTTATTTTTTCTTTTATTGTCTCCTCTTTTTTTGGCTTTTCAGGGAGAGTAAGAAGGGGATTGAGGATATAATTGAGTTTTGCCCTTGCTTCTTCATCAGAAAGGAGATGGTATTTCCAGAATATCTTGTCTTTGTTGCTGATATTCATCTTGAGAGGAATGGCAAAGTCCTTGATTGCTCTTAACGCTACTCGAATTATTGGGGTTTGGATTTCATCATCAAGAATAAGCTCTTTTTTTATCAGGAAGAAGGCTTCTTTTTCCCTCTGGTTCAGATGCTCGGTGAAATTCTCAAGCTGGGCTTCCTGTCCTGGGAGGAGAAACAATGAAGAACTGCCGACTTTCATGTGACTCATCCTTAACTTTGAATCTTCATAAAGCTCGGAGAGAAAGACTGAAGAGAACATTGGTGCAATATTAATGACTCTTGCAATCTGAACAGGAAGAGAGGGGCCTTTTTCCCTTATAATATTCAGTATTCTTTCTTTTATCTGGTTTACATTCTGCATACAACCTTGAAAAAAGAATTCTGATTATAAACATTATTGTAGTGGTTTTATGGCCTTAGCCAGGCAACTTCATAGTAAGAAACATCAGATTCTTCGTCAACTATTGCTATAAGAAGGTTCTTTTTTACTGAGTGAGCTATCCTGTTCTTGGCTGCAAAGTCGTGCCAGTTCAACATATCTGATTCCTTAACACAGAACAATACCCATCTTGCGTGCTCATCGCCCGGTTTTGTGCCTTTGGTATAGACACGGAAGTCTGCACCGTACTTCAATGCCGTCTTGAGTATGTAGCCTCTCTTTCTTAAGTCCCTGAAGACTATGAATTTCGTCTCTATTTTCTTGTCAAGCTTCTTTAATTTTTTTAATAACTCATCAAATGAGAGGGGTTTCTTGCCTAAGATAACGTTTATCTTGCTTTCTGATAGCAGGAACAGGGATTCAACCAGGGAATATTCTATTTTTCCTTCTTTCTTCTCGCCCAAAGAGGATTTCTCGTAAAGGGAGAATGCTTCTACAGCATTGGAAACTACTTTGTCTCCTGTAAAATGTGCTTGTATCATTAATTTATCAGGGAAAATTCCTATTTAAGGCTTAGGGTTAATTGTAAGGTAACGGCATTTTCCAAGGCTTAAGGTTTAAATTTATGTAAGGTAAATTTAAATATAATCTTAGGCTATGCTTTGCATTAGAAAAAGAGGCTTAAATGTACAAGAAATATATAAAAAGGAACGGGAAATCATATGGACCTTATTATTATGAATCATATAGAGATGATAATGGCAAGGTAATTAATAAATACGTCAAGGGGGAAGCTGCAACAAACACAGGTAAAAACTTTTTGGTATCGAATAAATGGCTGTTGATTATTCCGATTTTGGTTTTAGTTGCTTTGACTGTATTGTTTTTTGCAATTAGCAATTATTCAACTTCGGGGAAAGTCTCATTGAACATAGAACCTGATTATGTTTTGGGAGAGCAATTGCAGGGAAATATCCACTTTGGGCTTAGCCCTGGGGAATTTGTTCCTGCTGATTCCAGAGTTATCTTACAATTAGGGGATTTGTCAAAAGAAATGGCTCTCTCAGAACTTGTTGCAGATGCTCCTGTTTCAGGCGACTTCTTTGCAGAAGGAGTTAATATTTCTGGGAGTGGACTTGGATATTCAGGCAACGAAACCAGTTCTTTAGATATTGATATTTCCAAGCTGAATTTGAGCGCTGAACAAGGGATACTTTCAGTCAAGCTTGTTTATGGAGATGTGGAGATTGCTTCTGCTGAGGCAGAGGTCGTTATTGAAGAAGCCGTTGAATCATCTGAAGAAGGTGAGAACACTTCAGATAAATCCAAGGGGACTTTTGAAGTGATGGGAACTAATAATCTTAGCGTATTTAACGAGGATTTCACGCCTTCTCCTTATTATAACTATAACTGGACAAGGCAGGGCACTGACTGGGATTCTGTAAATGGCGCCCTTTGCTATGGGGGAACTGGGGACTGCGCGCATGCTGATGGAACATGCACAGAAGCTGCAGATTGGATCAATACCAATGCAAATCTCATAAACTTTTCTGATGCCCTCTCTGCAATCGTTGAATTTAAGGTAAGGGAAGATACCGATTTTGATGCCGGCGACTGGTTTAGAGTATGGTGCCTGAATTCTACGGGAGGATATACGAATATTTATGAGGAAGACGGCGGGAACTGGGCAACTGATGGGCAGTGGGACTTGAGAAGTGCAAATGTTTCAAGCCAGTGCCTTATAGGGGATGCGAGATTCAGAATAACAATAATTTCAAATAATAACAATGAGGACGTTCATGTTGATGATTTTGTGATTATAAAGACAACTTTTGTTGATTATGCACCGAATGTAACTTTAATTTCTCCCGCGAATGGGGGAATCACTGCAAATAACTATACTAATTTTACCTGCAATGCAACAGATGACTTAAAACTAAAGAACATAACTTTCTATTGGAATTATTCCGGAAGCTTTGTTGCGAATGGGACAGTTGCTGTTTCTGGCAAACTCAATCAGACTACCTTTTCGAGAACTAATCTTAGCAATGGGGCTATAAAATGGAATTGTTACGCTTGTGATAACGCATCAAACTGCTCGTTTGCTTCTGCAAACTGGACAGTGAGTATAAATTATACTGCTGCTGATACAACTCCTCCTTATATGCGGTTTGTTTCGCCTGTCAATGGAACAACTTACTATAATACTTCTGTTTTGGTTAACATAACTAATTCGAGTGATGCTGTTTATGTATGGTGGAACAATGGAAGTGCTAATCTAACTTATTCAGCAGCAA
>CAYGYN010000007.1:0-3051 GCA_964354195.1 Candidatus Woesearchaeota archaeon
GAAAGTCAGCTTGAAGAGATGGGCTTTAGATATGATGGAAAAGAGACCATGTATAATGGTATAACTGGAAAGAAAATGGATGCAAAAATCTACATAGGAAACATGTACTACCTGAAATTAAGGTATATGGTAAAGAACAAGATGCATGCAAGAGCATCCGGGAAAGTGGCATTATTGACAAGACAGCCAATTGAGGGAAGAGCTCGCGGCGGGGGCTTGAGATTGGGTGAGATGGAGCAACAGGCATTGGCAGGGCATGGGGCAGCATTATTGCTCAAGGAAAGATATGATTCTGACAAGACAGTCATTTACATCTGCAAGGACTGCGGAAACATGACTTATGAAGATACAATAAGAAACAAGATTGCATGCCAGGTGTGCGGCGGGAATGAGGCAGAGCCGCTTGAGATATCATATGCATTTAAACTACTCGTGGACGAGTTGCTAGGATTGGGAATTCATACTTCATTTGAATTGAAGAACAAATACGAACAATAACACAATGATAAATGAGCATTTCAAGAAACAAGTAAGGGCGCTGAGGTTCAGCCTAATCAGCCCTGAACAGATAAAGAAAGTCAGCACTGCAAAAATTGTGACTCCCGAGCTTTATGACATTGATGGGTTCCCTGTTGACGGCGGATTGATGGACTTGAGGCTTGGAGCAATTGACCCTGGAGTAAGATGCAGGACATGCGGAAAAAGAGTCAAGGAATGCCCGGGGCACCCTGGGAGCATTGAGCTTGCGCGCCCTGTATTTCATATCAAATATATTCCTCTTGTTGAGCTCTCGTTGAGAAGCTTCTGCCCGAAGTGCGGGAAATTAACACTAAGTGATGAAAAACAAAAAGGATTGGTGCCAAGTGCGAGGGCAAAGAAAGCAAGAGATGCAAGGAAGTGCCCCCATTGCGGCGAGGTTATTGAGCGCATCAAATTGGAAAAGCCAAGCACATTCATGCTCGGAAAGAAGAGATTATCTCCTATTGAAGTTAGGGAGAGGCTTGTAAATATCACCGACGAGGAATTGAAGAAAGTAGGCGTTAATCCAAAAACATGCAGGCCTGAATGGGGAATTTTATCATTATTGTTAGTGCCTTCTGTAACTGTCAGGCCTTCTATAACCCTTGAATCCGGGGAAAGAAGCGAGGATGACTTAACACACAAATTATCTGACATCATTAGGTCAAATCAAAGACTATGGGAGAACCTTAATGCAGGAGCGCCTGAAGTAATCATTGAAGACTTGTGGGATTTGCTGCAATATCACGTTACAACCTTCTTTGACAACAATGTATCAAGGATTCCTCCTGCAAGGCACAGGAGCGGGCAGCCTTTGAAGACAATCACAGAAAGAATAAAGGGCAAGGAAGGAAGAATAAGGCATAATCTTGCCGGAAAGAGAGTAAATTATTCTGCGAGAACAGTCATTTCCCCTGACCCATTCATAAAAATAAATGAAGTTGGAGTTCCATTTGAAATTGCAAGAGTAATAACTGTAGCAGAGAACGTGACAACTGCAAATATTGGGACTATGAAAGAGCTTATCAAGAAAGGAAGCGAATATCCGGGAGCAAATTATGTGATAAGAGGAGATGGAAAGAAGAAAAAGATAACAAATGAATTGAAAGACGAATTATGCGCAGAAATCCAGCCAGGATACAAGATTGAGAGGCACTTAAGAGATGGAGACATTGTTCTATTCAACAGGCACCCTTCATTGCACAAGCAGAGCCTCATGGCACATTTTGTGCGAGTTCTTCCAAACAGGACATTCAGGCTTCATCCTGCCGCAGCTGCACCTTACAACGCTGACTTTGATGGGGATGAATGCAATATTCACAGCCCGCAGACTGAGGAAGCCAGAGCTGAGGCAAAAATTCTGCTCGAATTGAGCAATAATATAATTTCCTCAAAGAATAACATGAATCTTGCAGGAACAATCACTGATTCAATTACAGGAGTTTATCTTCTTGCAAAAGACGCTCTCTCAAAACAAGATGCAGATGAGCTGCTGTACTCCTCGGGCGTCATGAACACCATCAAGAAAAAAGAAATGGATGGAAAAGAAGTATTTGCGCAGATTATTCCAAAAGGTTCAAGCATAAAGATATCAGGGGATTTGACAGGAAGCGATACATTTGCAACAGAAGACGGAAGAATGGTTAAGATTATTGACAAGGAGTTCGGCAGAAACGAATGCCTTGAGTCAATAAACAAGTCTTTCCTTCTTGGAGCGCTTTATCTCTCGAGAAAAGGATACACTCTTGCATTGCAGGACTTGAATGTTCCTGAGAAAGTAAAGAAAATGACTCAGGACATAATCAATGAGGCGGAAAGAAAAACTTCAGGGATAATTAATGATTTTGAGACTGGAAATCTTGTCTTGATACCTGGAAAGTCAATGGAAGAGACAAGAGAGGCAAGAATCCTGCAGGTTTTGAACGAAGTAAGAACTGAAATGGGCGATGTTGTCAAGGAAAACTTCCCCAAGGAAGGAAATGTCAACAAGATGATTGCGGCAGGAGCCGGAGGAAGCATGGTTAACATAACACAGATTGCCTGCTCAGTAGGGCAGCAGTCATTGTGGAACAAGAGAATTGGGTTTGGATACACTCAGAGAACTTTGCCGTTTTTCAAGAGAAATGATTTAAGTCCGGAATCAAGAGGGTTCATCAAATCGAGCTTCTTCAGCGGATTAAAGCCTACTGAATTCTTCTTCGGAGCAATAACAGGAAGAGACAGCCTTATGGACACTGCACTTAGAACTCCTAAATCAGGTTACTTGTACAGGAGACTCGTGTCTGCGCTGCAGGACTTGAAAGTTGAGTATGACGGGACAGTAAGGGATGCTTCTGAAAATATAGTGCAGTTTATTTATGGCGATGACGGCAAAGATGTTTCGAGATTGCACCTGAAGGACAACAAGGTTGCCCCTGGAGAGGCAATAGGAGTTATTACAGCCCAATCATTCGGAGAAGCTTCAACGCAAATGGTATTGAGAGTATTCCACCATGCAGGAGTTGCGCAAATGCAGATTACAGGACTGCCAAG
>CAYGYN010000008.1:0-10383 GCA_964354195.1 Candidatus Woesearchaeota archaeon
ACATAGAAGCAAGAAGGGAGTCTTAAATAAAATGCCGAATCTATTAGGGAGAAGGTTCCGCTGCGAGGTTTGCAATACTGAGGTACTTATCACCAAAGCAGGCGAAGGGGAAGCGGAGTGTTGCGGGAAGCCCATGACCGCCCAGCAACCCAAGCCTCTGCCGTCCTCAGACTAGACAAACGAGAGAGCCTGCTTAATAAAAGCTAAATTATTTTCAGGCCCTCGCTATTTTAACTTTCCCAAGCAGAAAATCCCCTGGTAGGGGGATTTTCTATTTGAACTACCAGGCTACCTTTGAGTCTGAATGATAACCTTGATGGAGTTGTGCTCCTGGGGATGTGTGACCATACGGAATCCCAGGCCCGTCTCCGCCAGGCTCAGCCGGTGGGTAATCATCTCTTTCACGTGCAGGGTTCCAGCGCGTATCATTTCCAGCGCCACCGCGTGATCCGCCGGGCTGCCGGCATAAGAGGTGGTCAACGTCACGTCGTTGCGCCAGAAAAGGTCATTAATAGATATAGGAATGGTCACACCCGGACCAGTGGGTGCGAAGAAAAGAACGGTGCCGCCGCGTTCCACCGACTTAAGCGCCTGCGCTATGGCAGACTCTACTCCAGTGCATACTATCACCAGGTCTGCCAAACGACCATCGTTGACTTTGCGCAGATAGTCCGCCACATCATCTTCAGCATGGAGAACTGCATCGGCACCAAACTGCCTAGCCGCATCCAGCCGGTGTTTAATTACATCTGTTGCCACTACACGCCCTGCCCCCAGAGCACGCGCCAGGTGTACATGCAGCAGCCCTGCGATGCCGCTGCCGATAACGAGCACGCTACAGCCTGGTCGCATGCCTGCTCGCCTCTGCCCCCGCAGCACACAGGACACTGGCTCGACGAAAGTAGCTTCCTCAAAAGATACCTCGTTGGGCAGCAAGAACGTCCCACGGTCCACATTTATAGCGGGTAGCCTGATGTACTCGGCGAAGCCGCCCGGGTAGAAGTTCGTCTTGCGCAAAGTGTCGCATACAGTATGGTTTCCACTGAGGCAATAGTGACATGTGTTGCAGGGAACATGGTGAGCTGCAATTATGCGGTCTCCCGCCTTATAGCGGCTTGCCCCCTCCCCCACTTCCACAACCACTCCAGCCACCTCGTGCCCCAGCACCAGGGGCACCTTGTGGATGCGGTACCACTCCATGACATCGCTGCCGCAGATGCCGCTGGCCTCCACCCGCATCAGCAGCTCGCCGTGGCCGACCTGAGGGGTTGCCATCTCCTCCAGCCGCACATCCTTATTGCTATAGTACATGGCTACGCGCATGACAATCATCTCTCGGGAACATCATGTAGAGAAAGGGAGAACAGGGATGCGATCGAGAAACTAGTTTATTCTTGTTTGTCTGGGCCAGGCTTGTTTGTGTCGGGATGCGCAGCAGTATCAAGCTGTCGCGCGGCTATTTCTGGCCGTAGCACTCCCACTCGGCTATTTACCACACAGGTACCAGCGATTAAGTCGTGTATCCCGCGCTTGTTTCTGCTAAAACCTATAACGAGCAAGCTTATGACAGCAGCGAGGATAATAATCAATGTGAAATTATTGCGAATTTGGTCAAGAGCCCCGGCGAAGAAAAGTATTGGGGCAAAACTCGGTATCAGGTAAAAAATATAGCGCACAACAGCATTAATAGGACTGACAGGACTACCATCGGTCTTGACGATCTTGGCTCCAATGAGCATCTTACCTGGCGTTTGACCGCGCCATGACCAGAAACCCACGAAATAAGCAAAACCGAGAACTACTCCCGACCAATTGGGAACTGTCCCCACTCTGCCGATTATGGTAATGATGACAGTCAGGACTATAATATCTATAATGAAGGCTGCCAGCCGGAGCCAAGCGCCTCTGTATTGCAGCACGGGGGCTTCCACCATAGCCTCAAACGGCTCTGGTTCCACCGAAATCTCTTCTACGATATCTTCGCGAGGTGATGCAACTACAGTTTTCGCCTGTACCTGCCTTCTACGAGTGGTTTCCCGTGCAGGTTCTTCCTGGGGTGGCTCCTCCACCGTCTCCACCCAGGCTAGCTTCTGGGGATCCCACACATAACGGGACCTCGCACCAGTTGATTCCTTCTCTTGTTCCCGCGCCATCGCCGCTCCTAAAAGGTCGCAAAGATTAATATTAAAAGTATACCAATAAAACTTTAACTGAGCAAGAGGGATTAGTACTACATGCCTTTAGTCAATTAGTCAATCCCAGGATAACCACTTCGCCATTTGGTTCTGAACGATATACTACCTCAAGCCCAGCTTCCGAGTCAAATTGACCGTTGAGGCCTCTCACAACCAATGAGTCCTCGGGTAATATATCGTATTCTTCATTCAGCCCAGCCCATTCCAGAATAGTCTTCTGATAGTAGTCAAGGTCTAGCTTGGAAAAAATAAGGTAATCAGCACTATACTCGTGCATAATCTGCACTGCCTCCTGGGGATCAGTGGTGGTATAAGCGATGCCCACATCGTGCATCCTTTTCTGGTCATAGCCGTAGAATCCATTGTCCATTACCGGCTTCCGCTGTCCCATATCTAAGATCCAGTAGCCCCACCCCCACTGGGTCATCACCACAGCATCCTGGCGAGTGTTGTTCGTATCACGGATGTAAGCCATAGCATCCTGCCACTCCTTATCCACGGATATTAAAGGGTTGGCACCAAAAGAATGGATTATGCTATAGGGTACTAGGAGCAGTATACACAGAAACACGATTACCCCAGCCTTCTTCCAAGCCTGGTACTGCCCTGTGCGTCCCCGGCCCCACAGGTAAGCTAGCCCTAATCCCGAAAGAACCGCTGTTGTTGGTGCCGCGAATATGATGACTCGCCCTGCGAACAGGCTGAAGGCTAGAAAACAGATGAACCAACAGCTGAAGAAGATAGCGCCATCGCTACGCTTTTTCCAAGCGAGATATATACCAATTGCTACCGTAATGAGGAAAAAACCATAGACATAGATCAACTCCGTAAGTGATATACCCTGCAACTCAGCTACGCCGATTCCTCCCTGACTCTGACCTATGAAAGTTACTGTGCTTAACCAGTTGGATCGCATGGGACTCAAACCTACCGCTAAGATGTTTACACAGACTATAAGAGCTATAAGACGCCAGTTCGCCTCACTAAGGGCAAATGCGAGCCTACGCATCCTACCTATCTCTGTCTGTTCACGCTCCACATAGCCGAGAATAGACTTGACCAGAAAATACACAACAATAATTGCCAGCAATAGTAGAGGTCCCATAAAACCCCACTCGAGGTAAAGAAACCCTTCAATAAGCAAAACCGCGAGACCTGCCACCAGCCAGCCAATGTTTAGTCCCCTGATATTCAGCTGCCAATTCCTGGTGAGATAAAACACGAAAGCTCCTGCCATCAAGAGCAGTACGGTAAGCCCATCGCGATCGAGATAGCCTGCCGCCCCAACATAAACTGCATAAGGGAATGCAGCCCAAGCAAAAGCGGAAAGCAGCCCGACCTTACGGTTCCAGATTTTCGAGACAACCAGATATATTACAACCAAGCTGATGATACCTATAAGTGGCGGGGTAAATTTGCATACAATGTCCAACGACTCGTCAGCCGAAAGGTTGAAGACAAAACTCACTGCTTTGGCAATGTAAGCCAAGGGGTAAGCCAGCCCGGTGTGTAAAGTATAAACAGCTTCAGGAGGTACATCAGTCGGACGACCCTCACCAGTCATGACCCTTCGCGCTAGCCACTGGAAAAAGTAGGAGTCAGCGCTTATGACGTAATAGTTGCTTGGATTGAATAGGTTAAGGCATCTGAGGAAGAAGGCAAAGACTACTACCAGGGATAAGAATAACAATGCCCGGTAGTTAGTTATCCATTCCCTGACCCATTTGAGTGCAGACCTTTGTGATTGCAACGACTTCACTGATTGCCTATATTTTGGTTGCCAGTTTTAACTAAACCTAGAATAACCACCTGCTTATTGGGTTCAGACCGATATACTACCTTAAGTCCAGCTTCCGAGTCAAATTGACCATTGAGGCTTCTCATAACCATCGAATCCTTGGGGAATGATTGATGCCCTTGCCCATTATCCAGGCCAGCCCACCCCATTATGGTCGACGACACATCCAGGTCAGATTTCGAAAAAATTAGGTATTTGGCCCCGTATTTCTCCATTATCTGCGCTGCTTCTGACGGGTCGGAGGTAGAGTAAGCAAGAGCGACATCGCGAAGTTTCTCTGAATCGTAGAAATAATATCCGTTATCGACTAGGGGCTTACGCTCTCCTAAGTCAAGGATCCAGTAGCCCCAGCCCCACTGGCTCATTATAACGGCATCCTGGGGAGTGTTCTTCGTATCACGAATGTAAGCCAAAGCGGCCTGCCATTCCGCTGGTGCGCCTTGCGTGCCGACGGAGATGTCAGTGATAAAGGAAACTACAATCAACAGGAAGCCCAGTGCAGCCACACCAAGGTTTTTAAAAAGCCGCACTTGCCCAGTTTTTCTCCATTCCCAGATTGAAGCCAGACCTAGCCCAGAAAGCACACAGGCTGCAGGGGCAGCATAGATTAGTATTCGCTTGGTAAACAGGCTCAAAACCAGCATGCAGAGAAACCAGCATACGAAAAAAAGAGAAGCCTTGTTTCGATTCCGCCAAGCAAGATATAAGCTAAGCAGTATAGGAATAAGGAAGAAGTGGTATATGAGTAAATCAACAGGACTCAAGCCCTGCAATTCTTGGACTATACTAGCGCCAACCGCATTGTGTCGGACAATGTTACCGACACTGGTGAACCAAGAGGCTATCATGTTTGGAACGATGGCTGCTAACAGAGCAACAACCACGATATTGACTCCGATAATCAGGGTGAAAGCTCTCCAGTTGAGTCCCTTTGCAGCGGCGGTGAACCTGCGCATGACACCTGGCTCCGACTGCATATGTCTAAAATACCCTATGAGAATTTGTACCAGATAATATATCACCAGAACGGCAAGCAGCAGCGCAGGGCCAGCAAAGCTCCACTCTAGGTATAGTATTAATTCAGTCAGGAGCACCGCAAATCCTGCGAGTAGCCATCCTACATCTCTCTTGTATATATAGGAGTGCCATTCTCTAGCAAGATAGAAGGTGAAAAGGCCTATCATCAGAAGCAGTACGCTGAGGCCATCACGATCTAGGTAACCAGCAGCACTAAAGAAGACCGGCTGAAGCATCACAGCCCAAGCTAATGCAGCGAACAGACCTACCCCGCGGTTGTAGATCTTGGTGACGACTACATATAGCAATATCAAGCTGATTACCCCGATCAGTGGGGGTAAGATCTTGCATACTATATCTAGAGACTCCGCAGACGTAAGGTTAAAGATCGATCCTACAGCCCTAGCGATGTAAGCAAGAGGGTAAGCCAATCCGCTGTGCATTGTATATGGACTTTCTGCCCCGGGACTGCTGGCGGGTGTATTGCCAGCCAAGATCCCTTTCGCTACCCAGTGGAAAAAATACGAATCGGGGCTCAATATGTAATAGTTGTTGGGGTTTTGCAGATGAGCACAACGAATGAGAACAGCGTAAGCAGCAAGTGCTACTAAGATAATCCATGTGACCCTTTTCCGGAGGAAATTGATAACCCATCCAAAGGCCACATGTTCGGGCTGATATTCCATGCGTGTATTCTAATTCATGACCTATTTAGTGTCAAATTCACGTGAACTGAGCAAATAGATAGAAAAGTCGAGTACTTTTACTCACACCTCGCAGTACTTGCAAATGCTTATAGTTCAATCAACTAGTACCTAGGACGAAAAATGGGAGGAAAAGTTAATTACATTTTAAATCCGAGTTGCACTAAAAGTCGGGGTGGTACTTGACAAGTAGTACTAAAGTTGATATAGTCACTAGTACCGAAGTACTAATCCTTAGTACTAAGGTAATAGCCCTAAGTTTCTTTCCCAAGGAGAAGCGGGGGCATAGAGAAAGGAGGTGATATAAATGGAGTTGCCTTATGGCGGAATCGTAGGCTACATAGCCTATTTTATGTCCATGCTGCAGGAGGTGTTTAGACATCTATTTGATTTGAAGAGTGGGACTCTAATGTTCGGGCATACCGCTCAAGAGCTCGATCCCACACTGCCCAGCTCGAGTCAATGGACAGTGACAGGTAACCTACCTGATCTGACGACAAAGGGCGAGGACATCATAGCTGCTATCATGACCATAGTCCACAACGGTCTGGTTGCGGTCGCCCAAATCAGCACCTTGCTGCCTTCTAACGCCCTATCGTAAAAACGTGGTCCTTATTATTAGTACAGGCATCTAACTTGGGCTCTAGATGCGAAACAAGCGGATTAAGATGTATGTAACTCGATTATGTAGTAAGTGAGTGTATTCATCAAGAAAGAGGGGGTGAAGTCGAGTTCACCCCCTCTTTTATTTATGCACTTTGAATATCAGTTATCTTGGCCTAGGCCGCAGCACTCCCAGCCTTGACAGTCATAGCCAAGGTAGCTTACACTGTGTATAAGGGAGACGATGGAGCCGGTTTGAGATGAAGGTCTGGCAGAAAATAGCGGCAGCCTTGTCATTGAGTATTCTCATACCATGGTTAAGCTCTAGTACAGCGTTGGCACAGGATACCAACCCGCCTGTTTCTATTCTGAGCGATATTCTCGTTCCGATACTGGTAATAATCGATAGACTACTCGATTACTGGGTGAATAGCATTAGTGGCAACAGTCTGACTGACCCCTGGGGCACTGGCCTTGTGTCCTCTTTAGACACGATAATTCAGCAGATGGCAAAATTCTATGCCCAGTTCTCCCTTCTTTTACCTGGTAACAATTTGTAGTTTAAACCTTGAGGCCAAAAATCTGTGCTGTATATCTATTATTGATAATAAGTGAAAGCATATGAGCAGCAATATATGTGGCAATTGCTTCAATTTCAAGCCGAAACAGGGTGAGAAGTTTTTCGACTGCACCAGCGCTGTGCACGCCGGCCTGAAATACGGCATGCAGGTGAGAGTAGATACCAGGTCCTGCGATGCATTCGCGCCACTTAAAGCTGCTACGCCACCGAAACCAACACCAATACCTGCACCAACTGCAAAAAGAGATCGCCCTCGACCGGTGGGATTGTGCCCCTGGGGGAGAGTAATCCTGCTATCAGCTACCATCTTGATTATCCTACTACTTTCCTGGGGCATCTATACCTGTGCTAAAAATATAGGAGGGGGGCCTGCGCCAACGCCAACACCAACACCAATGCCTACATCGACAGAGCCGACTCCAACCCCCATCCCCCCGTACATCTACCAGGACCTTGAGATGAACCAATGGGCTATGAGTTCGACTCAGGCGGCTTACGTTCACTCTCCTCTGATATCAGCTTCCTTCGGAGGTGTCACCGCACCCGTTGGAACACTTTTCATATCATTTAGTGTCACGATCACAAATCTCAGCCGTTACTTAATAAGTGTTTCACCATATTCATTCTGGCTCACTGATTCATTCGGAATGATATACAATGCCGCAGGCAATCCAGTCTATTTCGCTTGGCGGTACAATCCACCCTCAATCTATGCAGGGGGAACAGCAGACGGCAATATACCATATATAGTTCCAACTTATGCCTCGGGACTGACTGTCAACTATATAATTGATAGAGCAACTATCCCACCAACGGTAGGCAGGTGGAAGCTACCCTAGTAGCTTATAGTTCAACCAACATAGGCTTTGTACCATATGTTGTTCTGTTTTTTTTGGCACTTCGTTTCTTGACATCCTGAGGCAGCAAAGCCCTTGAATAATTTCATCGAAAATGACTACTTGCGAATCAACTTCTAGAGCTGACCACCTTTACTTTAAGTGCCTGGCTGTATTGTCCAGAACACTAAGCCTTATACTGGGGTATCAGGTTCCCCACCTTGTTCCAGACCCTAGTTTGGGTACACTCCAAACCCATGTAGTGAAGGCTCATATTTGGCAGACCTCTGCATTAGTGCTATGATAGTATAGTTAGTATGAACCCAGGGTTGATGGCAGCGATCAATATGAAACTACGGAAGCCTCTAGTTGCAATTGCGATATCGCTCTTTGCCCTGGTATCGCTGAGCAACACTGCTTCAGCACATAGCGCCGATGATATACCTCCGGCCCTGGCGAGCATTCTGGCGAAAACAGCAGCCATATTCAACTCCCTGTTGGACTCTTGGGTAAATAGCGCCACGGGAAATACCTTGACCGACCCGGCAGGCACACAGTTAGTTGGGTCATTAGCCCAGACAGTGGTGAGCGTAGTGCATTTCTTAGCTCAGTTCGTTACTATGTTCTAGTATCTCACAATATAAAAGTTGCTCCATTTAATGTAGAGGCGTTAGATAAAAAGTAAATCAGTATCATGAGATGACTTCTCCGTGTAAAGTCATCTTCCGCTGATGAAAACAGTACTGAAGTACGGTATCAGACAGTACTAAATGTAATTGCTGTCCTGCTCTGGTTACATGTAAACTCGTTCTAAATGCAGATGAGAGTTATCGACCGAAATTGCACAAAAAGTAGCATGATAAGCACTGACGTACTGACATCGCGCTGAGGAAGCGGTAATACATGAGCAACAATAAATGTGGCTTTTGTAAGAACTTCAAGCCAAAGAAGGGTGCGAAGTTCTTCGATTGCACCAGCGCTGTGCACGCCAGCCTGAAATACGGTATGCAGGTAAGAGCGGACACCCGGGCATGCGATGCGTTTGTACCCTCCACACCCTCTCCAATGCCCTCAAAAGGCCGCGCTCAACCAGCTTGGCGAGGGCTACGGTGGAAAGCACTTCTCCTGATACTCCTCATTTTGGCTGTGGGATTGCTCTCCTGGGGACTCTATACATTATTCTCCAACCCACCGTTACCATCTAATATGCCCACACCAACCCCTACGGCAACACCTGTAGCAACGCCAATGGCGACACCTCTGCCTCCTTACTTCATTATAGACTTCCCAATAAGTGCGAGCACATCGGCAATAGCACCGGATCGGCAAATTACGGTCTACTCAGCATCCAGGATAAGCTCTTACACACTCATGACCGGCCATGTAGTTACTGCACCCCCTGGAACCATCTTCATTATCTTTAAACTGACCGCTATGAATCTCGGCAAAGCCAACATATCCATACAATCAAGTGATTTCTCTCTTAGCGACTCGCAAGGGCATCAGTTCACAGCCCAGGTAATAGGTGGTCCCTATTATGTTGGCGATCCCTTCGGAGCTGTCCTCGCACCAACTCAAACAGACGATGGCAAGCTACTATATTTAGTGCCTATAGGGGCTTCAGGGTTTGAACTTACCTATCTTCTAGAACCCGCCAGCATCCCACCTGTGATAGCCAGGTGGAAACTCACCTATTATCCGGAATTTCCCATACCAACGGAGGAGGGTCCCCCGGTCTACAATTAGTTTGGACACCTTAAGGGCATAGTATAGAATCAAAGAGGAGGTGTTCAGATGGTAGACCGGGACAATGGGGTGGGGTTGGGACAGGGAGGGCGGCGTGACCCGGCCAGTTCCCGACAGGCCAGCAGCCCAGCATCTGAGGTGATCTTGGCCCCCTGGAACTCCAGTATCAGTCGCTTGTCGAATTGAAGCTTCAGTGCCTCCTGGCCCTTCTCACCCATTGGGTTCCTCCAGACAGCCCCTTGCCGTGAAGCTAAACACAGTGGCTTTTGACGCCATTCTAGCATGGGTTGCGCTTATGGGCACCCTTTGATATGGGAAATCCACCATTAGCTCAGATAGGGCGAAACAATGCTCTAGCAACCATCAGCGTCCTTTGCATGTCAATGCTTATCTGACATAGCAGGTACCCCACACAGTTAGCTCCCCATTACCCTACTATCACAGCACATGACATAGAAAAACAACCTCCCCACCTTTCCCCACATCGCTTCCTATTTGAGCCGCTCGACCAATTCCACCCCCAGCCCATTCCTGCAAAAAGGACTAAAGTACAGGGTGAAGCAGGACTTAAATCCCATTGTTATGCCACTTTAGTAGTACGACACTATTAACTGGTGAAATCCACAGAGCAAATATGGAGAAGAAAGGAGGTGATTACAATGTCAGAATATCACGGACTTGCGACCTGGGTAGTATATCTGTGGGCGCTGATGGATCAAGTTTGGGGGACCTTGTTCATACTGGATGATCCAACAAAAGGTGTCATGTGGTCAGGAGGAGGCGGTCATCAGTATGTATTGCAAAGCATGAACCTTCCCACAATGACCGGTAAGGGCTTGGACCTTGTTTCTGCTACGATGACTATACTTCATAACGGTATGGTATTCTTAGCCGAGTTGAGCAC
>CAYGYN010000009.1:0-16272 GCA_964354195.1 Candidatus Woesearchaeota archaeon
ATGCTTGTCTTTCCATGGTCCACATGCCCGCATACAGTGACTATTGGCTGCCTCATCTTGCCTTTACTATTGCCTGTTTTGTCGTTGGTTTTCATGCATTCCCGAGGATAACTGCATTTTTAAAATATACCTTTTTATGTAATAATGTTACTATAAAGTAGTTACAAATAGTAAGATTTATATAGTTATTATGCCTATAGAAAGTATGACATATAATCCAAATCAACCAAATGGGGAACAAGCAATACCCTCAGACTTAGAGGAAACAGCAGTTATTCCTATAGGCGATATCAGGAGCTATGATGCAAGATTCGGCGATTGTGTTGAATTTGAAGACTTATTTTCTAGCGTGCAGGGTCCTTTGGGACAGTTATGGGGAAATAGAAATCCTCAGAATGAAGCTTAATTCTGACTAATACTGTCTCGCTATGTAAACAACTGCTTTTGAAGGTTTTCCGCATATAATGCACTTGCCGGAAGGTTTTTCTTTTTCAAGCTTTGTTCCTCTCACAGTTGCTCCAATCTCCTTCTCAACAACTTCTGCGCATTTGACACCATTCATTTCAACAGAGCAGAAATTAGCTCGCGCAATCATTCCTGATTCAATTGCTTTTTTCAGTTCTGCTTTGTTCTTTACATCTTTAATTCTTCCCTCAAACAATTTATCAGCCTGTTTCGTTAAATTAGTTCCAGACTCAGCGGCAACTTTCTCAACATACTTTATCAAATCTTTCTCAGCAATAACTTCTTTCTTGTTAATGTCCCTTCGAAAAACAGTCAGTTTCTTTCCTTCCAAGTCTTTCAATCCTATGTCTATCCTAATCGGAACTCCTTTCATCTCCCAATAATTAAACTTCTCTCCTGCGCTTTTCTCGCTCAGGTCAATTTCAACTGAACCAAGTTTTTCAACTTCTTTTCTTATTTCCTCCGCTTTCTTCAATACTTTTGAATCATCAACAACAGGAACTATTACCACGTTCAAAGGAGCAATTGCCCATGGGAACCTTAATCCCTTGTCATCTCCATGAACGATGATTATGCTTGCAAAGATTCTTGATATTGCAGGTCCATAGCATGTTATCCAGGCATATTTTTCTTTTCCATCCTTATCCCTGAATTTAACATCAAAAGCTTTTGCGAAATCCTGCTTCAAGATATGCGTTGAAGGCTGTTGGATTAATCTTCCGTCTGGATTTAAAACATCCGCTGCAAAAGTTTTGTGCGCCCCGGGGAATTTGTCCCATGCAGGCCTCTCAAAGAAAATAAACGGCAGCCCAAACACATCATGCAAGACTTCTTTTGTTGTCTCCATATCTTCATGCACCTGTTTCATGGCATTATCTTCAGAAGCATGCGCGCAATGCGCTTCAATCCAATGAAATTCCCTGCTTCTCATGAAAGGTCTTGTGGCATTAGTCTCATATCTGAAAACATTTGCCCTTTGATATGTCTTGAAAGGCAAATCCTTGTAGCTTCTTATCCAAATTCCAAACATCTGGTAAAAAGCGGTCTCAGAAGTTGGCCTTAATGCTAATTTTTCCTCAAGCTTGTCATCTCCTGCTTCAGTTATCCAAAACACCTGGGGAGTAAATCCTCCTATGTGAGATGCCTCTTTCTTTAGGTTGCTTGCAGGAATAACAGTTGGGAACCAATAAGGCTTGTGTTTCTTTTTTTGCAAAGCTCTCTCCATATAATCATACATCTTCTCCATGGAAAGAACGCTCCAAGGCTGGAAAACTAGGAATCCCTTTATATTGTATCTCAAGTCAGCAAGCTCGCATTTCTGCACAACCTCTGTATACCATTCAGAAAAGTTCTTCTCCTTGCCTATAGAAATGCCTTTTGTTGTCCTTTCTTCCCTATTCTCAGCCTTCTTTTTCATTAACCTATATCAATTCCGAGATTTAAAAAACCTATGATTGCTCTTCGAGCCTATAACTCCGCCCTTAACATTTGCCTTAAGGTCATATTCCAGGATTATATCTATCAATGGCTCCAAATATTTAGGGTCTGTAAACCCTCTTCTAAATCTTATATGCTGCACATGATGGAACTTAATCTCTTTTTTTGTCCGCCCATTAGTGCCTCTAAGCTCTATTGTAGCCAATATCTTGGGTTCCTCGCCTCCAGAAACTAAATCATCAAAAGGAAAATAGATTTCTATCTTTTGCTCATTCGCACTCCTGAACACTTTCATGTATTTCTTGCAGGTATAATCGCCTCCAAGCCAATACAAGCCTTTCCTAAGTCTGTTTACAATCTCGCCTATATCCACCATGAAATATAAGGCATATTATAATATATAATTATTATTGATTTATAGTAATAACATTATTTATCTAATTATTAGAATTCCATCTCGTTTTCAGCAGTTGGCTTCTTGAATGATTTCTTTGCTACAAAATTCTTGCTTTTTTCAATAGCCTCTTGAGAAGGCTGCATTGCAGCAAGCTCTTTCTCATCAATTGAGTTTATCGCTGCCTTAAATGCAGGAAAATTCTCTACAGAAATCCTTGTGCCTGCCTTTGTAAATCCAGTATACCTCTCGGATTTGACAAATTCCCTGATTGTGACACCAATCTTGCCGCCAAAATCATCTACTCTGACAATAACGTCTGTCTCAGAGTTCTTTGGTATCCTTGCAATGTCTTTTTCCATACAATCGCTCAGTTTGGTTTGTATTTAAAGTTTTTTATATCAGAGAATAAGCACCAAAAGTGTGACTGATATAATAAAATCCGCAGTTTTTGCGGCAACTCCGTAAATATAGAAGTTCCTTCTTGTCAGTTTTAATGCGCCAAAGAGCATCGGGATGTAAGGCAACGGAGTAAAAGCAGCAATAAGTACAACCCATTTCCCCCATGTATTGGCACTGCGCTCCACTTTCTTGTGGTCTTTTATGTTAATTACATCATTGATGAATCTCTTGCTGGCTTTTGAGCCTATTTCGAATGCCAATATTGAACCAACAGTCGAAGCAACTATTGAAACTATGCAGACTGCAAATGGGTCCATGCCAAACAACATTGCGCTCGTTATAGGCACATAAGTAGAGAGATACTGGGGTAGAAAATCAAAAAGAAAGACAAGAATAAAAAGCCCCATGAATCCATAAGTTGCAATGCTTGCATTAACCTTTTCGCCAATTTCTACTCTGTAAGCAATCCCTGCCACAAACAACAATAAAACAGCTATTGTTACTGCCCAACTGAAGAATTTGTAATATCCGTTCATAAAAATTATAACTTCTCATAATATTTAAAATAGCGTTTCTCCTTCAAAGTTTATGAAATCCTTGAAAATAGGCAGCATCAAACTGGAAAATCCGCTTATTTTAGCTCCAATGGTGGACATAACTAATCTTCCATTCAGATTAATCTGCAGAAAATCTGGTTGTTCACTTGCTTATACAGAAATGATAAACGTTCCAGCTATCATCCATAAAAATCCAAAAACAGAAGAGATGCTCAAGTCTGCGAAGCAAGATTCTCCGCTCGGAGTGCAAATAACAGGCAACAATCTCGAGGAGTTCAAAAAAGTCATTCCTTATCTAAGAAATTATGATTTGGTTGATTTAAACTGCGGCTGCCCTTCAGAAAGAATAACTGAGAATGAATCGGGCAGCTGCCTCCTGAACTCTCCAGAAAAGATAGCAGATATCATCAAACTTCTAAAGAAAAACAATCTCACAGTCACAGCAAAGATAAGATTGGGCTTCAAAAAGAATAATGTTCTCGAGATTGCAAAAATAATTGAAAAGGCAGGAGCCGATGCAATAACAGTTCATCCCCGCCTTGCCTCCCAAGGTTATGATGTTCCAGCAGACTGGAAAGAAATATCAAGAGTCAAAAAAGCAGTCAAAATTCCAGTAATTGGCAACGGGGACATTCTAAGCCCAGAAAAAGCAGCTGAGATGTTGAAAACAACGGGCTGTGATGCAATAATGATTGCAAGGGGCGCAATCGGCGACCCCCTAATCTTCGAAAGAACCCTCAATTATCTCAAGACAGGCAAGAAAACAGAGTTTTCATTCAAAAATAACATAAAATGCTTCCAAGATTATCTAAAGCTAAGCAAAAAATACAAATTAACAGAGTCAAACCTTGTAAATATCAAGCATCTAGGCACCAAGTTCATAAAAAACATTCAAGGTGCTGGAAAAATGAGAAACGAGTTGATGCAGCTTAAGTCATTTGATGAAATAGTTAATTTCTTTGAGAAAATTAAGGACTAATACCTTCGTCCTCTGCCAAAACCTCTTCCGCCGCCTGCAGAGTTTCTGCCCCGTCCTTCTCTTCCTCTTCCACCAAAACCCCTTCCACCTTCTCCTCTTGACTCATACTTTCTTCCTCCAAATCCCCCGCTTCTGCTTGTCCTTCTTTCTCCAAATGCTCTTCCCTCTGTTCTATATTCTTTTCTTTCTCCACCTTCTCTTCCCCTTGCTCCAGAAAATCCCCTGCCTCCACTTCTGCCACCAAAGCCTCTTCCTCTACCTCCAAATCCTCCGCTTCTTTCCCTGAATCCTCCCCTGAATCCACCTCTTCCGCCTTCATGAATATTAATTTGCATGAAAGCTCTCTGAATATCTCCAGGCAAGAGCATCTGCTTTATCACGATGTCAGGGTCTTCCAGCATATTCCTGAAATTAAGATAATCTCTCTGCGAAACAACTGTTATTGCAATTCCTTCTTTTCCTGCTCTTGCAGTTCTTCCAATCCTATGAATATATTCTTTGCTTGTCTTTGGAACATCATAATTGTAAACATGCGAGACCCCTTCAATATCCAAGCCTCGAGCAGCAACATCTGTGCAAACCAAAGCATAAACCTCGCTTGACTTGAACTCTTCCATTATTCTGCTTCTCTTGTTCTGAGCCAATCCTCCATGAATTGCAACTGCTTTTATATGATTCTTCTTGAGGTTATGTGCAACAAAATCAGCATTATGCCTTGTGTTGCAGAAAATCATTACCAATCCGCCTTTTTCATGCTGTAGTAAATGCACTAATAATGAGAATTTCTGGTTTGATGGAACATCGTAATAAATTTGATGGAGTTTTGAAGGATCAACCTGCTCACCAGTAGAAATATCTACAGGACTTACCATATGCTTCTTTGCAATATGAGATATATCCGGCGTTATTGTAGCAGAAAACAAGAATGTCTGCCTCTCTTTTGGGCATGCCTTGATTATTTTTTCAACATCATCTATGAAACCCATGTCAAGCATCCTGTCAGCCTCATCAAGCACAAGAGAATTTACCTTTCCGAGGTTCAAAGTCCGATGCTCAAGATGGTCAAGTATTCTTCCAGGAGTTCCAACAACAATATCTGCATCTTTAAGGTCTTCAATCTGGGGGTTCATTGAAACTCCTCCGTAGATTGCAACAACTTTAAGTCCTTTGTATTTTCCGAATTTTGCCATCTCATTAGCAACTTGGTCTGCTAATTCTCTAGTAGGTGTTAAAATTAATGCTTGTATTCCATCACCTTCTCTTGTTTTTTCAATTATTCCTGCTCCGAATGCCAGAGTCTTTCCGCTTCCAGTCTCACTTCCGCCAATTATGTCCTTACCAGCAAGAGCTAAAGGAATCGCCTTCTCCTGGATTTCCCTCGGTGCCTCGAAGCCTTCTTCTTTGATGGACTTCAAGAGATGCTCGCTTAGTCCTAATTTCTTGAACTTTTCCATGTATATATCGATTAACTGAAGAAATAGTCATGTTCCCGAAGGATTAGCTATTTCAAACCATTTGTTGTAATGTGTTTTTTCGTTAATTACAATAAAAGTAAAATTAGTGGCTATATAAACTTAATCAAAACCCTTTTAATCCCTCCTGCCATCTATATTTATGCTGAAATTATACAATACCTTAAAGAGGAAGAAAGAGGAATTCAAGCCTCTGGAGGATGACAAAGTCGGCATTTACTCATGCGGCCCAACTGTTTATTTCTACCCCCACATTGGAAACATGAAGCCTTACATATTTGCAGATGTTCTCAAGCGAACTCTTATTCTTAATGGTTTTAAGGTAAAACATGTTGTTAATGTAACTGATGTTGGGCATCTAACCTCTAATAAGGATGAAGGCGAGGACAAGATGGAAAAAGAAGCAAAGAAGGAGAAGAAAACAGCCAAAGAAATAGCTGATTTTTATCTCTCTGCATATATGTCTGACATCAAGAAACTAAATATCCTGCCCGCAGATGTTTATCCAAAAGCAACAGAACACATAAAAGAGCAGATAGAACTTATTAAAATACTCGAGGAGAAAGGCTACACTTACAAGACGAGCGATGGAATTTATTTTGACACTTCAAAATTCAAGAATTATGGAAAACTTGCAAAATTGAAGGCAGAAGAATTAAAGGCAGGTGCCCGCGTTGAAATGCGCGAGAAGAAAAATAATACTGACTTTGCGCTCTGGAAGTTTTCAGAGAAACCAGGCTTGCGACAGCAGGAATGGGAAAGCCCTTGGGGCTTGGGTTTCCCTGGCTGGCACATAGAATGCTCAGCAATGTCAATGAAATACCTTGGAGAGCACTTTGACATTCATACAGGCGGAGAAGACCATATCCCGGTGCATCATACAAACGAAATTGCACAAAGTGAGGCGGCAACAGGAAAGAAATTTGTAAACTATTGGTTGCACTCTGCGTTCTTGACATTCAAGGGTGAGAAAGTAAGCAAGTCAACAGGAGGATTATTTACAATTTCAGAACTTGAAGGTTTGGGTTACAAGCCTCTTGCTTATAGGTTCTTTGTTTTGTTAACTCATTATAGAAAACCACTAGATTTCTCGCTAACAAATCTCGACGCAGCAAAAACCGCATTCGAGAGAATAACAAAAAAGATAATAGAACTTAAGAAGGAGCATCATAAAGGAGAAGATAATTCCAAGGAATATGAATCTGAGTTCCTTGCAGCAATCAATGACGACTTGAACACTCCAAAAGCAGTTCAAGTCATGCAAAAAGTCCTTGATGACTTTGATTTTGACTCAAAGAAGAAACTTGCTCTACTTCAAAAGTTTGATGAAGTTCTTGGAATTGAAATAAAAGACATGAAAGAAGAGATAATCAAGGTTCCTTCAGATGTCCAAAAGCTTATCAATGCAAGAGAGAAATTAAGAAAAGAAAAGAAATGGGCTGAAGCAGATGTTTTCCGAGAGCGAATCAAGGAGAAAGGCTTCTTGCTTAAAGACACCCCTCAAGGCACGGTTGTAGAAAAAGCCTAATGCTTATAAATTACAATATCTTTGTTTAAATATGAATAAATGGCTTATTGGTATAATCCTTACTGTGGTGATATTAGTTGTTGCCATTGTTGCATTTAACTTGGGCTCTAAATCTGTACTTGAAGTCCCTTCTTCGCCCTCTCCACCATCAATGCAATCAAATACCGAACCCGCAGCAAATGCAAGCACTCCAGCACTGGAAGGAAATCAGACTATTATTATAGAAAATTTGGCCTTTAATCCGTCTGAGCTGCGAATAAAAGTAGGAAACCAAATTACTTGGATAAATAATGACAGAATGAGCCATACTGTAAGTTCAAATATCGGATATGAACTTAACTCTGGGAAATTCTCACAGGGAGCAGTCTACAAGCATACATTCAACACAATAGGCACATTCAATTATCATTGCAATATATATCCAATGATGAAAGGCAAGATAATTGTTGAATAATTATTTAAAATATAAGTTTTATTGTATTTAATTTATTGCGCAGTCAATCCGCCATCAACTGCAAGAGCATGCCCTGTTACAAAAGAGCTCTCGTCTGACGCAAGGAAAAGAACAGCATTTGCAACTTCTTCTGGTTTTCCTAATCTTCCAAGAGGATGAGATTCAGCCATTGCTCTCTTTGTTTCCTCAGGCTCAGGGGACTTGTTCATGAATCTCTGGAGCATTGGTGTCATTATTGCTCCAGGGCAGATGCAATTTATTCTTATGCCTTTTCTTGCATAATCAATAGCTGTCTGCTTTGTAAGTGAGATGATTCCTCCCTTTGAGGCAGAATATGCAGCAAGAAGAGGATTCCCAACAACAGCTGCAGCAGAAGAGGTGTTAATTATTGAACCACCCCCCTGTTTTACCATGTAAGGTATTGCATATTTGCATCCATAGAAAACTCCCTTCAAATTTGTGTCAAGCACCTTGCTTAATTCTTCTCCCGTTGTATCAATAACTGATTTCTGCAGTTCAATTCCTGCATTATTGAACAGAATATCTATTCTCTTGTATTTTACCATTGCCTGCGCAACAAGGCTGCGCACTTCCTCTTCCTTTGATACATCTGTCGGCACAAATATTGCCTCCCCTCCTTGTTGTCTTATCATATTGACTGTTTCCATTGCAGCTGCAGCGCTTCTTGCAGCAATAACTATTTTTGCTCCTTCCTTGGCAAATAATAGCGCTGTTGCCTGCCCAATCCCCGAACTTCCGCCAGTTATTACAGCGACTTTCCCCTTAAGTCTCTGAAGTTTTGGCTCTTTTTGCTCTTTCATCTTAATTTTTAGCATGGAAGCTTGCACCTCCCGCAGCACTCTTCCCATTTTTTGCCTGAATGGCAGCTACACATCTCACATATTTTCTTCATTTCCCTTACTGTTGGCTTTTTGGCATTCTTTTTTGCCTTCCTCACCTTCTTTTTCATGCGTTTTCTAAGATACCTGAATTTATAACCCTTTCCACAAAAAATAATAGAAAATAACTAAAAGTTCGCTTTATTATTTCTTTTTCAAGAATTTAGATAGTCTCTTAGCCCAGTTAAACCTATAACTTAGGTAACTCCCTATTGCTAAGGCAATGCTAAGAGCAAGCAGAGCTATTACAATCCCTGACACCCCTGCATTAACCGGCATTGGTCCTGATATTTCGCAAGCCCCACAGCTGCCTCCGCAGTCAAGACCCGTTTCATCATAGTCTTTCTTACCATTATAGCACCATGGGCAATATTCTAGGTTTTCAAGAGTTATATTCAAACCCTTAATGGTTATTTTCTTGCCATTTGGTCCAAGCTGCAGGTTAAGGGATAATAAAATATCCTCTCCCATAGGTATTCCATTGCAAGTCATTGCCACTTTTCTGCACCCTACTCCTCCGCCTGTCCATTTCTGCCCAGTACTGCCCCCTCCTCCACCACCGCCACCTTCTTCGCATACAGGGCAAGTGGCGCATGAGGTTGTGACATTCCCGCAAGTCACGCTGTCTGTCCATGTCCAATTGCTACAAGCATTAAAATTATCACATGTCCTTACAGCCCATCTTATTAATAATTCTGTTGTTACATCGAATGGAGCAGTCACAAGAGATACAATACTCCCATTTTTATATTGGAATTCATCATAAGTGGGGTCTCCTTCAGGGTCAACACCTGATGTCCAATTCAATGAAGTTGTTGTACCAGAAACAGTATGATTAGTCATGTTGGGCGCACTTGGTGCTTGATTTCCAGTGGTGAAACCGTCACTAGCCCAGCTGCTGCAGCAATAAATATTGCATGTTGCTGCTCTCCATGTATGTGAAGCAAAACTCAAGCCGATCTTATTAATAGGGGAAGTTGCAGGGTCAATTAGAGAGCCGCCATCAAAGTCAGACTTGTCCCAGGCAGTTCTGCCATGAGGGTCTGCTCCTGATGTCCAGCTCAATGTTGCTGATGTGCTGTGCGAGTCTGGAACCGCGACTAAAGTAGGAGAAGTCGGTGCAGGGCAAGTTATTGTGAATGTGTCTGTTGCCCAATTGCTGCAGCAAGCTGCATTGCATGTGGCAACATCCCATGTATGTGTTATGAAGCTCAAGCCAGGTTTAAAGATTGGAGAAGTCGCAGGGTTATCAGTTTCAACGCTATCAAGCCTGAGTTTGTCATGTTGTGGTTGCAGATTAGGATCTGTTCCTGAAGTCCAAGAGAAAGTTATGTTTGGCTCATCTCCATTTGGCACGTCCGTTAGGCTTGGCGATGAAGGAGGAAAACAAATTGAGACATTCACATGAGCAATCTGGAAACTATCAGCTGTTCCTCCAGCGCTTCCTGTCCCTGTTGTCACCCCTACAACCTTAAAAGCAGATACATTAACTCCCCCGCTTTTTGGAAGATTAAGGTTGTTTACTATGTAATATCCGTTGCTCTGGGATAATGCAGAGCCAGTGCAGCCATTATTATTTCCGCTGCAGCCAGTTACAGTCACACTAACATTGGCTCCATTTACAAGGCTTCCTGTGTTATCCTTTACATAACCATCAGTTATTCCCATGAATAGGGCGCTCGCGCTTGAGATTAAGAATAATGGCATAACAAGGAGGACAGCTAAAACAATTAAACTCTTTTTCATTTTAATAAATGTGTTTGTTTTTCTATTTAAATATTTGTAATTATCCCCTGACATATCTTAATACTCCTCCATCTGTCCTTATTAAATATCCTTCTGTAGGGAAAATCTTGTCGAATGGATTTATGGGAGATTGATTGCTGTAAGCCCAAAATTCCTGGTTAGGCGTGTCCCATTTCTGCATGTAATAGAAAGTTGCATTGTAAAATGTATTTCCAGTCACATTCGAGGGATAGTCATAAACATAGTCGGGAGTCTCCCATCCATTTAATAAAATTATGCTCCAGTTCCTGAAATACGCTCCATCAAAAGTTAACACTCTATCGCGCAGCATGAATATGAAATAGCTCTTATTTATGTTTAATGTGTCAAATTCTTTTACTCCATCTGCACTCCATATATTAAAATCCTGCGTTGTTGAATTCCACTCCTGAAGATATTGGTAATCACCAGCAATAGGCGCAAATACTTTATCTACCGAATAATTGTTCATTATAGCATAGAATGAAATAAAGTTCCATCCCTGTGAGAGATTGAGAGTCAGGTTAGCGGGTGGCAGAATAAACAGGGAAATTATTCCTACATCACTCGCTTTTCCAGTGATTGTAGGCACATTGTTAGCTGTGTTGTAATTATAATAAACATTTAAGCCAATTATTCCTATTGAAATCAACAATAGAAACAAGCTAGCTCCTAATAGGATTTCCCCTCTCTTTTTCATTTTATACCCATGTAAACTCTTTTTATAAATTTATTGAGTGAGAATTCATCACTTCTTTTCAATATCAATCTTATTCAAAATAACCTTCTAATCACCATTTTATTTAAAAGCATCCTTGTATAACCATTTCTGAAAGAGGTTAAAATGAGGATTGACCCTGTAAAAAGAGGCTTGGAACTAAGAGATAACTTGAAGCAGAGAGATGATATCCTAGTTGTTGATTTTTCCAACACTCTCCAAGGTAAAGACACATCAAGAGTTGTTGACTTGATGCCAAATGTGAGGACAGGGGCATATGTTTTTCGCGCAAAAGTAAATGTAAAAAGCATCGACCCCATTGCTGCGCCGGAATATAAGGTTGCCTATCAAGATATCAATAAAATGTCAGAGTCAGAAATTGAAGAATTAGTGAGAAAAGATGACTTTGACTTCCCGCTTTGGTTCAAGCACTCCCCCGGATTCAACATGCGGCGTGTTTTGGATTATAATCCTCCTTTCATTCTCCAGGTGGCTGGATGCAATTTTCATGATGGAAGTTGTTCTGGCGGCTGCTGGTATTGCTTTGTTGATGATGAAAGCAATAATGGAGTTCCTGGAAAGGGAAAAACCTGCCTGGGAGTGCAGGATACTCTAGATAGCATGCTTGCAGCAAGAGAAAAAGTGAAAAGAGTCTACGAACCCTATGGGCATGATGTTATGTTAAAAGTCCTTCGAGTATCCGGTGGAGAGCCCACCTTGGTCTTGGATTGGGTTCTAAATCTCTGGCGCGAGGCAAGAAAGAAAAACCTTGATTTTGTCGGGCAGTTGGATACAAATCTCTCAACAGGCATTTTAGTTGATGAGTTTGAAAGACAAGGCATCTTTGAGAAAAATACCCTTGAAAAACTTGCAGAGCATCCAGTAAAAGTTCTTACTGCATTGAAAGGCACAGATGAAGAAAATCTCCAAAACAATGTCCAGTCAACCGCAACAATGGAACAGCAGAAGAATTCGGTAAGAAGAATTCTTCATGCGGGATTTGATATCTATCCGCAATTATACAACCCCAATCCTGCAACACTTGAACGATATCTCGAAGGAATGGACATGGAAATTGATAGTTTCTCTCTTCGCGTTCATCTTGGTCCTCTGAAAATCTACGGCCCGACAAGGAAAAGATTAACACTTGAAGCGCAAAGATTAGGATTAAATCCTGAAGAGTTCATTGCTCAAAAGAAGAAAGAATGGGATGACAATTATAGGAAGGGATGTGAGGTTATAGAAAATTACCTGCAAAGGCAGTATGGTCTTGCTTACAAGGCATTAACTCGCTCTGATATTAAGCTGGTATTGAAATAAGAACATTTAATTTATAATCGCATTCTCAAATCAACTAGAAGTTCTAAACATGCTTCCCGCATTAATCTCTCTGCCATCTCAAAGTTATAAGGCTGATTCCTTAATTTTGGTACTAATAGATGAGTAATGTTATCAGAATAAAATTCGTCAGGCGTTACCAATTGAATTATTCCTGCTTCTATTATGCTCTTTGCGCAATCAGCGCAGGGAAACCACTCGCTTAAGTAAATTCTTGCTCCTTCTGTTGCAATACCTGATTTTGCAGCATGAGATATTGCCCTCCTTTCCGCATGCACAGTAGGACAAAGATTCATTCCTTCTCCTGAAACAAATCCAGCTCTTGCGCATTCATCATGCTTTATCCCAGTTGGAGCACCATTCCATCCAATAACATATTTCTTGTCAGTGCTCTCAATCACTGCGCTAATTGGATGTTTCTTGCATACTCCCTGGTAAGCGCAGGCATATCTCAGCCTCTTTTTAATACCATCCGGAGAATAAGCATCACCCATTAAGATACTTAAAGTAATCCCTTTAATAGGTTTATTGTGAAATATTGTATATATTATAAAAAGAGACGCCCGGACCAGGATTTGAACCTGGGAATCCTTGCGGAAATGAGTTCTCCAAACTCACGCGGTAACCGCTGCGCCATCCGGGCATATTAACTTATCAAAGAATTCAATTATAAACCTAACGCTTATCATTATCAAGCGTTAACATCATCTCATTCCTCAGCCCGTAAACTTTTGTAGCTTCGAAGCCAAATCCCCTGTAGAAATCCTTGGCTTTCGAGCTTGAAACAAGATAAATCTTGCCTGCTCCTCTCTGGTGGCATTCTCTAATAACCATGTCCATCATCTTTGCGCCAATTCCAATATTCCTAAAATGCTTGTTCACATAAAGGCTGCTCAAGAAACCAAGTTCATCTGCAACAGAGTAAATAGCATATCCTACAACTCCTCCGGCAACTCTTGCTATCATGATATTTGAACGAGTTTTTCTTACAAGCGCCCTATCAGTCAAATATTGGAATCTCTCATCAATATGGCTTCTTGCATCCTTGAAATCTCTCTTAGTCTCATGGCAAAGTTCATATTCTCCATTGGCGACAGCCAGGACTTCAGAATCATTATCCCTGTTCAAGTTTGCCAATCTTACTTCCAATCTTTCAGCCATGAAATTTTAGCTCAGTTCTCGCTTTTAAACATAACTAAAAAGACTATTTTGCAGGATAATAATGATTAATAAACTGGTTTTTCTGAGGTTTTGATGGATGAAAAAGAGGGGCAGGCTGCATTATGGAGACCCAACTGGGACGAATATTTCATGAAACTTGCAATAGATGTTTCTAATCGTGCCACCTGCAGATTCGCAAGAGTAGGATGCTTGATAGTTGCAATTGATGACAAAAGAATTCTTGGTTCAGGTTATAATGGCGCTCCAAAAGATGTTGAAGATTGCCTGAAAGCAGGATGCCAAAAAGAAAAGAAAGGGCTTGTCTATGAAAAATCTCTTAATACAGGGCAATGCATTGGGGTTCATGCTGAAATGAATGGTCTCGCGCATATAACTGCGCTTCACGGGCAGGAATTTACATTATTTACCACTCTTTTTCCTTGCGCAAACTGCGCCAAGAACCTGCTGCCATATAAGTTGAGAAGAATTGTTTACAAGAATAACTATGATGAGAGCGAAGCTGAAACAGCAAGAGCCTTATTGGGAAAGAGAAATATCCAAATTGATAGATTAGATATGAGCCTGAAGAGGTATCTGGAAATTGATGCTGCTCTTAAGTCAGTTAAGCATGATGTTTTCTCAAGGGAAGAGCGGGAAAGACTGCTTGAATTAATAGGAAAACTATGATAAGCTATAATCTCTCAAATCAAGAGAATGAATATTGGTGTTTTCCAGCCTGCCTTCAAGCAGTTCTAAGGAGGCATCAGATAGAAGAAACCCAAGGGAATATTGCGGATATAGTACAAATAAATCCTAATGACTCTCAATTAAATGAGCAATTGAATAAAATATCAACGTATCTCAGGCAAAGAGGTTTTGATTTAACATTCTATAATTATAATGAAACCCCTTTAAATGAGCCAGATTCATTATTGAGCGAAAGCATTAGGAAAGGCTTGGATGTCTTAGTTGCTGTTCCAGTAACCCGAGCAAAGCACATCTTATTGTTGAAAGATTTCCGAGACCCAGAGTTAACACTCTTGGACCCTGAAGGTCCAGTCGAGAGAAAGAGAAACATTTACGATTTGATAAGAGAAATGCAACAAGAACAAACAGGTGGATTCTGTGTTATTAATAGATTAGAGCATTAGTTTTATTTTACTCTCAGCAATTCAGGATTAGGCTCGGCATCCCATGATTTAGGTCTTCCATCCCATTCAGCAGGATATGCAAATGTATCCAAATCATAACCTGCGCTAACAAGAGTATCTCTGCTTGGATTTTTATTACCTGTTTTTTGTTCATAATCCGACTGTGCAGCAATTTGTCTCTTAAGAGCAGCTTCATCGCCAAGATAATCTTCTAAAGACATTGTAAAATCGCCCATTCTGCCTCTTCTCATTTCTTCTATTTGCGCCGCAAATCCGCCATTAAGATATAATCCATAAATATGCAATGAAGTGGATGTATCTGTGTAATATCCCGGTTTAACTTCTTCGCCAATAACTTCTGATACCTTGCCAGCAAGCAATTTCATTAATCTGCTTTGGGCAATATTATTAAGTGTCCATCCGCCAATCTCATCCCTGCTTCTCCAGCAAGTCAGGTAATGCATATTATATTTGCCGTCTCTGTCTCTTATGAATCTCAACTGCCCATTTTGCAGGCAAGGAGGGTCTCCCTGTTCAACTATGCTGTCTTCAGCAGGCCTCCATGTGGCAAAAAAGAAGTCTCTTCCGCTGATTCTGCCTTTTTTAGTCCAGTCATCTTTTATTTTAGCAAAGACAAATGGGAGCTGGTTAACAAATCTCTCATTGTAAGTATAACCCCACTTAACATCTTCAGGATTATTCGGATCTTTCTTCCAATGATTATGGATGCCATGAGTTACCTCGAGAATATACTGCATTACTCCTCTTGCGTCATCAAGGAGAGCTTTCTTGTGCATTATTGGCTCTTCAGTAGGATGAGAAACTTCGATTGTAATGTGCCCGTCGCAACCTAATGGCAAGCCTTCTCTGTGCTTTGGAGTTTCTATTCTCAAGCCTTCTTCATAACAAGCCACAAGAGCCCTATGGTAAGCCTCACCAAGCGTCTCTCCTCTCACAAGAATTGCAGGAACTCTTGCCAGTTGAATAGCGTCACTTCGCAGATTATATGCTCCTTTTTCATCACTCATTTTCTTAATCAATTAAATCAATATATAAACATAATTGCAATAAGAAATATACAATCAAATAATTAAACCTGCGTCTCTTTCTTGCCTTCTGTTGAAACCCTGCCGCCCTGCCATTGTCCTCTATATGCAGACATGTTCTCGGTTGTCTTGAAGAAAATAATGTGCGCTATTCTTGCGCCCATTTCCAGCTTAAGAGGATTCTTTCCAAGATTTCTCATCCCAAATGTAAGTTCTCCGCAATATCCAGGAGATGCTGTTGCAGTAAATAATGCAACTCCGCATCTCTGCAAGGTTGAACGCGGGCGGAATATTGCGGCAATGTCATGCGGCAGGTTTACTTTTTCCATAGTTTTTACAAGAATAAAATCTCCTGCATTAAGAACAACATGCTTTTGCTGCCCATGTTTAGCCACACTTTCAATGTCAGGAGTAAATCTTTCTGTCCCTCCAAGAAAAGCCTCTCCATCTTTTATCTTGAATGCTTCCCCGACACGCAAGTCAAAGCCAGCCCCCTCAGGATTTTCA
>CAYGYN010000010.1:0-3314 GCA_964354195.1 Candidatus Woesearchaeota archaeon
GGAAATAAAAGAGAAAGGGGAGACAGAGGTAAGAGAACCGCTTGTAGTCCTTACAGCAGTTGAGAAAGGCGACGACGAATCAATAGTAAAGCAGATGGTTGAAGCAGTGAAGGCAACTGCCTCAGAAGTCAAGGCAAAAAACATTGTTCTCTATCCTTATGCGCATCTTTCTCCTAATCTTGCTCTTCCCGAACTTGCACTTAATCTAATGAAAGAAGCAGAAAATCTGCTCTCAAGGGAAAAATCATTGAAAATCACAAGAGCGCCTTTCGGCTATTACAAGGAATTCGAATTGAAATGCAAAGGGCATCCCCTTTCCGAGTTAAGCAAAGAATTTAGAGTGGAAGGTGGGAAAGTTGTTGAAGAAAAATATGATGCAACAAAGCTCCTTAGGGAAATATCAAAAACAAGGCTCGATACTTCCAAACTAAAGGACAATGACCATAGAATCCTCGGGCAAAAGCTTGACTTGTTCAGTTTCAGCGAAGTTGCGCCAGGCATGGTTTTCTGGCATAACAACGGCGCAATAATCTATGACGAGCTTGTAAAATATTGGAAAGAAGAGCACATGAAAGAGAATTATCGGGTAATTAAAACTCCTCAAATAATGGACTCGAGGATATGGAAAATATCTGGGCACTGGGAGAAATATAAGGAAAATAATTTCATGACTAAGTATGAGGGTAGAGACTTCCTTGTCAAGCCAATGAACTGCCCTGGCGGGATGCTTGTTTATAGAAATTCTCCAAAATCTTACAAGGACTTGCCACTAAGGGTTGGCGAACTTGGAATTGTTCACAGAACAGAACTTTCGGGGGTCTTAGCCGGCCTGTTTAGGGCTGTCCAATTCACGCAAGATGATGCGCACATTTTCTGTGCCAATGAGAAGCAGGTTGAAGAAGAGGTAATTGGCATTATCAATATGATAAATAAGTTTTATGAAAAGTTTAATGTTAAATTTGATCATGTTGAGCTGTCAACCCGCCCAGAGAAAAGAATAGGTAGTGATGAAATGTGGGACATGGCAGAGTCAATACTGGAAAAAGTTCTGAAAAAGTTAAAGATGCAGTACAAAATAAACAAGGGGGAGGGAGCATTCTACGGTCCGAAGATAGATTTCCATGCAAAAGACAGCCTGGGAAGAAATTGGCAGCTTTCCACAATCCAGCTCGACTTTGCAATGCCTGAGAGATTTGAATTAGAATATACAGACAAAGATGGCAAACAAAAGAGGCCCGTCATGCTTCACAGGGTAATCTACGGTGCAGTTGAGCGGTTCATAGGTGTGCTTTTAGAGAGCACAAATGGAAATCTTCCGGTCTGGCTTTCTCCTGTCCAAGTCAGGGTTATTGATTTCACAGAGAGGAATACCAAAGCAGCCCAAAAGATAGTTGAGCAGATAAAAAAGGAAATTCCGGGTGTTAGGTTGGATACTGATTTCAGGACAACAACAATAAATGACAAAGTTCGCGATGCCGAACTCATGAAAGTGCCATACGTCATAGTCATCGGCGACAAGGAAGAAGAGTCAAAGACAATTGCAGTAAGAGAAAGGGGTAATCCAAAGCCTAAATTCAAGGTTAAATTAGATAGTTTTATTAAAGAGATGAAGGATAAAATAGAGAACCGAAAATGAAAATAAAACCATACATTGACAGACTGATTGCATCAAAGGAATACAAGGATTTCCAGAAAAAGAACGACGATTCTTTCTTGATTGCTGGATTCTTCATACTTGACCTAGAGACTCAAAAAAATCTGCATCAGATAGACTATTATATCCCTTCCCAGAAGAAAATAGCTGCCTTTACTGTTGACGGCGGCGTTAAAATGCAGGTTCTTGACCTGATGAAAGCAGATATTGTTCCTGAGAAGCTGGATATAAAGACAAACATTGACCTTGATGCTCTTCCAGGCATTCTTGAAGATGAAATGAAGAACCGAAGCATAACAGAAGAGATAAAAAAGATAATTGCAATAGTCCAAACTATTGACGGCAAGAAAATCTGGAATTTGAATTGCATTCTCTCAGGCATGGGCATTCTGAAAGCACACGTGGAAGACGAATCCCAAACAGTTCTTAAGATGGAAAAATCAAACCTTATGGATTACATGAAGAAATTGCCAATAGGAGATGCAATAAAATTGCAAACACCTGGCTCTGAATCTAAAAAGGACTTGAAAGAGAAAATCAAGGGACTTTCCAAGCTTGAAAAAGAACTTGAGCAGGAAAAAGAAAAGTATGAGGAAGAACTGCAAAAATCTCCCTCTAAATCCACAAAGAAAGTCAAGTCTGTAAAGGCAAAGAAAGTTGAAGCTGAATAAAATTATCTTAATGTTTTATCCCACAATAACTTTGTATATCCTGGTTTTACAGCATCTTTCTTCGTGAAACCAAGCTCTCTCATCACTCTCGCAACCTCATTCCTTGCTTTTGTAATTCCTTTCACATCACTTAGATATTCAATCTCAACAAACCATCCTAAGCCTTTTACTTTATTCAATTCAATCTGGAAATTCTTCTTAATCTCAAAAATCTCGCTTCTTTTCTCTTTAGTCAGCCATTTCCTGAAGCCAAAATCACTAATAAGCACCAAGAAATCCTTTATTTTGCTGACCTTGAATTCAACCTCTTTCTTTGCATGAACCCCTTTTTCATAAGAGAGTGCATGCTTGAAATTAACAATATGATAGCCGTCTATTTTCCTTATCCTAATGCTCTTCTGTGGGTAATGGTCGGGAGTTTCTAGAGTATAATAATCATCAACCTTAATGTCTAATCCCTTGTATCTGCCAAGCTTTTTCATCTTAGCCCTAATAGAATCAGGATTTCTGACAAGAACTTTAGTTTCCACCTCTATCATTTTGTTCTATTTCTAAATATATTTTTTAGTTAAAAAATAAAAAAATAAATTTTTATACGCAGTTAACCGGTTGAGTTGGGTTGCAGTAAGCAACTCCGCCCTTTCCGTCATCAATTCCGCCTGCGACACTTACTTTCACAGCATCAAATCCCAAGTCGCCAGCGCTGATGAACTTTGTCTCAAGTTCAGCAGGTATGGCTACAGTCTCTGTTACCACTTTCGTTGAACCCTCAGGACTCTCAAAGACAAGTTTTACTTCTTTTAGAGTTGCAAACTTATTGGATTTTGCAAATTCTTTGGATAGAAAATTGAATGCCTCTTTTGTTTGAATCCATTTGATTAATTTGAAAGATTCTTTAGCCGAATTTGTTCTGACAAGGACATCTCTTGCCATACCTTCTTTTATGATAACTGTGTTCACTCCACCGCACATGTTAAAGACTTTTATAC
>CAYGYN010000011.1:0-4428 GCA_964354195.1 Candidatus Woesearchaeota archaeon
TAATACAATCTATCAATTATTCCGGTAGCCTTGCGTGCATAAACAAGAGCAAGATAGAAGGCGAACTTGGGATAAAGACATTCAATGGGCAGAATAATGCGATAGTTGGAAATGGCTCGGGAATCGGGCTTCAGTTTAATGTAGGCCCTCCAATGGACTTCTTTGTTGTGTTTGATATATCGGGAAGCATGAATAATGGGGATAAGATTGGAGATGCAAAGAATGCAACAAGTTATTTCCTTGATAATATACCTACAGGAGCAGGACACAGGGCAGGACTTGTTTCATACTCCGCCAGCGGGGGCGTTAATGTGGGATTGACAACGAACATTGCAACTGTAAAGACTGCTGTAAGCGGGCTGACTGCACCTTATTGCCCTGGCGCATGCACTGCAATCGGGAATGGCATTCAAACTGCTCAGAATAACTTTGCAACTACCAACTCACCAAGAATAATTATTCTGCTTTCAGACGGAAATGAGAATATATATGCGCCTGATGCAAGGAGTGCTGCTTATGCTGCAGCGGATGCGAATGTAACAATCTATGCTATAGGGTTTGGAGCAGATTCAGACAGGGTTCTGATGTATGATATAGCAAGAATAACTGGTGGAGAATCTTATTCTGCGCCTGATGAGGCAGCATTGGCTGAGGTTTATGATGAGATATCCAGAAAGTTCTTTGATTTTGAGAACCAGAATGTGTTAAACGCAGATGTAAGGAACTTTACGACAGGAATAAGCATGGGAACCATAACAAACTGCTCGGTTAGTTATTCAAACATTTCAGACACAATAACTGGAATAAGAATGAGCGGGCTGACTGGCTGTACAATATCCACCAATAATGTCACAAGCCTTGTAGCAAGTGGCACAGGCAAGAGTGGGGTATATGCAACCGGGGGCTCTGACAATGATGTTATTTACAACACACTTAAAGCAATAGGAAATGGCACGAACAATTATGGCTTTTATCTTGGCTCAGCAGGAAAATATTACAATATGAGCTATAATTCAATTTATACAAACTCAACGTATGGGACTTCATATATAGATTATGGCGTTTACTTAAACGGGGCAAACAACAATACTTTTTTTGGAAACAGCATCCAGAACAGGGACGCTTTATCGGCTGATGCTGCAGTTTACCTGTCAAGTTCAGATGGAAACAAACTCGAATTAAACATAATCAATGGTTATGGAATAAGTTTTGCAAACAGCGTAGATAATACAAATATAACCTCAAACAATATCACTGGCTCAGGCAATAATAACCAGCTTATTTATATGACTACTGGCAATATAAACAACTATGGAGAATTAAGCTATAACAACCTGACTTCTACAGCAAGCTCTTCCAACCAGTTTACAATACTAGGGAGCAACTGGAATATAACTTCAAATAACCTCTTTGTCAGACAGATAATCTTAGCAGGTGCAAGCATCCATCTTCTTAACAATAATATCACTATGCTGGATACCAATATGGGTGTTAGTATTACTGACAATAATCTTGGCGATGTTGTTAAAGAGAATTCTATTTATGTAAGGTGCACAACAGGAGGAGTATGCAATGCAGTCATAGTGAAATCCCCATATGTGCAAATGTTAAACAATAACATCACTGCCTATAAGGCCGCTCTCCCATCTGATGGCACGCGGGCAGTAAGAGTATGGGGTGATGCAAGCAGTGATGGCAGGGGCCTGGTGTTTAAGTACAATAATTTAACTGTTGATGTTAAATCAGCTGGGGCAAGCGGTTATGAGAATATAGGTCTCTGGGTCAAGACAGGTTACACGCCTCCTATAATAACTGACAATATCATCTCTGTAACGGGCAATGATTATGCCAACTATGGAATTTTGAATGAAGACAGAGGAACAGTGTCATATAATAATTTCACTGTAATTGGCTCCAGAGCTATGGGAATACATGATTGGAATTGGGAAGGGCAGGCTAGTTCCTATCCTAACCATACTGTGCAGGGCAATAATATATTTGCCTCGGGAACAATTTATTCATACGGAATATACAAGGTAAGCAATACTGACAACAGTGTTGGTTTTATGAATATAAGCGAGAACAACATAACTGCAATAGGGTCTTCAAGCAATTATGGAATAGTTTCAACTGGGGGAGGCAGTCATGGCACAAAAATCGTGGCAAATACAATAACTACAAACGGAACTTCAAACAATTACGGAATCTATCTTGCCAAAGGAGTTAGAGAAGCCAAATACAACAAAATAACCACTAATGGAACAGGAGGCTCTAATTATGGAATCTATTTTGCCGACATGGTAAATGGAAACATAACTGATAATAATGTAAGTGCAAACTGCGGTGCGAATAACTGCCTTGGAATTTACATTTATAATGATAATAACACAAGGGTTGCATCAAATGATGTAAGGACAAAGGGAACATATTATAACTATGGCATAATGTCCCAGCTTGGAAAAGACAACAGGCTTGACAGCAATAATATATCAACAGAGGGTGTTGAGAGCCATGGAATCTATCTTCTTGACACGCAGACATGCCATGCAGGAGCAAATACGATATGGGATGTCAGCGGAGAGGGCTTGTTTGTGAATGGCAATACAATGCAAAAGTTCAGCACACACAACATAACCACAGACAACATGATTGATAATGTGCCTATCTATTATTATGGCGGAGCAGGGGATTCTCCGGCATGCCCTAATAACTTGGTGGTGGACAATCCAATTGCCTCTCATGTAAGCCTGATTGGATGCAATAATGTGAATTTGACAAACTTTGTACCGCATGATGGACTAACATTGGCTGCAACAAGCAATTCCCTTATCAGCGGCGCTGCAATATCTGCAAGCACTTTCGGATTGAGAATAATGTTCAACTCAAGGAACAATGTATTTGAAAATAACAGTCTGACAACAACAGGATTCAAGGAGAATTATGGAATATATGCATACAGCGGAGCTGCTAATAATACATTCATAGGAAATAATATAACTACAAGCACGAATTCATCGCATGGAATATACCTGATGGACAGCAGCGACAACTTATTCATAAACACAAATGTTAATGCATCCAACAATACAGCTTATGACTGGAGGGGCTTGTCAAACAGCTCATATGTAAGCAACCGCGCAGTTAACTTAACCTTGATAAGGGGCGGGACAACAATTGCACTGATTGACTATAATGGCACGAACATAAAAGGCTTGGCAACAGGAGATGCTATCCCGACAGACCCTCTTGGAGCCAGCAACATAACCAAATGGATAAATGCAACTAATAACGGGCCTGACAGCTGGCTGATGATAAACTTCTCTTACAATGATGCAGATGTGCCGAGCAATATTGCCGAGGATTTCCTGCGGGTTTTCAAGAACAGCGGCGGAGTCTGGACAGTTGTGCCAAGACAGAACGGGGTAGATAGTGTAAATAATGCTGTTTATGCAAACATAACAAGCTTTGGTTCTGTATTTGCACCTCTTGGAGCTTCAGGATTCCCTATTTCCTTTGTTTCTCCGACTCCTGCGAATGGAACTGTGACATCAAACACAAGCGTAGCAATAAACATCAGTATAACAAGTCTTTCCACCCTGGGCAAGATGCTGTTCGGATTCAATGGAACGAATTATACGATGTATAATGATTCCCTTGTGCTGATGATAAACTTTGACAATGTCTCGGCGATTGGGGAGAATGCTACAAGGGCTGTTGATGTCTCCAAGTGGAGCAATAATGGGACAATTAATGGAAGTGTTTGGAATGCAACTGGGAGATATGGCGGGGCTTATGCATTTGACGGGTTTAATGACTATGTTAATGCGGGAGATATAAATCAGATTGATGGAGTAGGTGCAGTTACATATGAGGCATGGATATACAGAAAAGGGGGAATTTCCTATGAGGGAATAATTTCTAAATATTCTTCCACTACTTCAGCAGTTGATTTATTGCTATCTGGCGCATTGGGCGGTGTGGATGATTTGTTTGTAAGAGTTGCCAATGGCGTCGCTACTTCCTATGGTTACACAACAGGAAATCTAATTTCCACAAATACCTGGTATCATGTTGCAATGGTATTCAATGGTTCTGCTTCGACAAATGCAAGCAGATTAAAGGTTTATGTCAATGCCAATAATCAATCTCTTACATTCGGCGGCACAATTTCTGCGACAACGCCTTCCAATGCAGCTGCAGCACTCATCGGATATTATACAGGCTCCACTAATTATTTCAATGGAACAATTGACGAAGTAAGAATCTGGAATCGGGCGCTTTCCGCTGATGAGATACAACAGCAGTATTATTCCAATCTTTACAAGTACGATTATGACAAGTGGAACTTCTATATGAATGAGAGCTTTGGTAGCGAGCCGCTGCTTGGTGATAGCAGGAATTATACTTATTTGGGATGCGCTCAAGGCG
>CAYGYN010000012.1:0-3852 GCA_964354195.1 Candidatus Woesearchaeota archaeon
ACATGCACCCATGCCCCAGAAGAAGATGAAGGAGTCATAGATTTCGCACTAAAGAACTTCCCCATTGCTGTTGAGAAAATTGAATTACCTTTGAAATGCAGAAAAGGTATAACTCAATGGTATAATGAAACATATAGCAAAGAAGTTGAAAAAGCCTGCCGCATTTACCCCCAAGACAATGATAGTGAAGGCTTCTTTGTTTGCAAGATGACGCTAGTTGATGAAATTAAGGAAAGAAAGGGGGAACTGATATAAAATGGAGCACAAATTCATCAGAACACCTGAGAAAAGAAGGCTTATTGAAGAGCTTAATGGAATATTTGGCATCTCTGAGCTGCCTTATCTCCTGATTGAAAGCGGAAAAGAGAAGATACGCGCTTTCTCCGGCTCTTTGAGCAAGGAGGAGATTATTGAGCTTGGAAAAATGGCAAACATTGAGGGAGTGGGCATTTACTTCATGAAGAAAGAAGACTCAGGCCTTCGTTTGTCTTTTGAAGCTTGCCAACTCTTGAAAGCACAAATAACAAAGAATATCCTTTACATTAACGATAATCAGCTTGAGCTTTGGATAAGAGGGCATGATTTAGAGCTTAAAGTGGCTCCAGGAACCTATATTGTAGCCCACGGAGAGGATTTCCTTGGCTGCGGCAAGTCTAATGGCAATAAAATATTCAACTATGTTCCAAAAGAGCGAAGAATTAAAAAGCCCCTGATGCAAAAAGGAGAATAATGGAAAAAATAAAGCCTTCTGAAATAAAAAAGATAGTAAAAGAGAATTACAGTAAAATAGCAAGAGAAGGAGCATCCTGCTGCAGTTGCAATTGCAAAAAACAAGACAACGAGAAGATATCAAAAGAGATTGGTTATGCAGACAAAGACATAAAAGAGTTCTCAGACGCAAATCTCGGTCTGGGCTGCGGAAATCCAGTCGCCCTCAGCAGGATAAAACCAGGAGACAATGTTCTTGACTTGGGAAGCGGGGCAGGATTTGACTGTTTTCTGGCTGCAAAAAGAACAGGAAAAACAGGCAAAGTAATAGGGGTCGACATGACCGACGAAATGCTCGAAAAAGCAAGAAAAAACGCAGCTAAGTATAAGTATGAAAATATTCAATTTGTCAAAGGAGATATAGAGTCCCTGCCAGTAGAATCAGACTCAATCGATGTAATAATCAGCAACTGTGTGATTAATCTCTCCCCAGACAAGCTGAAAGTCTTCAAAGAAGCATTCAGAGTCTTAAGAGAAGAAGGCAAGATGTACCTGTCAGACATTGTCTTGCTTGGAGAGCTTACAGAAGAACAAAAGAATGACAAAAATCTTCTCTCAGGCTGTGTTGCTGGAGCAGTGCAAAAAGAGGATTATATCGCCATGATTAAGCAGTCTGGGTTTGATGTTAAAGTCTTAAACGAGGATAAGGATATAAGCAAGAGACAATATCAAGGTATAAAACTAGAAAGCATTAAAATCGAAGCATCTAAAAAGCAATAATCTTAACAAACAACATGACAGAAAAACAATACGGCGGAGCAACAGGAAGAAGTTCTGGAAATAAGTCCCTCAAAAATGCCCCTGTTCAACATCAAAATAAAACCTCTTCTAAAGAGCAGATATCAGATAATAAGTCAGAAGAGACAAAGTCATCCACAGAAACCAATGACAATTTCCTGAAAGCAGGAAAAATAGCTTCTGAAGTCGTAAAATACGCAAGGGAATTCATAAAAAGAGACATGCCCTTGCTTGAAATCGCAAATAAAATTGAGGATAAAATAATAGAGCTTAAAGGCAAGCCTGCCTTCCCAGTAAATCTCTCTATTGATGAGATAGCTGCCCATGATACTCCTGCTTTTAATGATGCCAGGGTTGCCTCTGGCTTGCTTAAAGTTGATATTGGCGCGCATATAGATGGCTGCATTGCGGACATTGCCTTCTCACTGGATTTGGATGGGAGTGAAGAAAACAAGAAGCTCATTAAATCAGCTGAAGAAGCTCTTAAGAATGCATGCGAGAAAATAAATGAAGGAGTCCTCATAAGGGAAGTAGGGGCAGTCATAGAAAAGACAATAAAATCCCATGGCTTTGAACCAATCCACAATCTCTCCGGGCATTCCATTGAGCCCTGGAGCCTGCATTCAGGAATAACAATGCCCAATCATGATAATTCCCGCGATATTAAGATAGAGCCAGGTGTTTATGCAATTGAACCCTTCGCAACCACTGGCTTGGGAACTGTTCGTGATGGCAAGCCCTCTGGAATCTACCGCATTGAGCGCGAGTTGCCAGTAAGAGATGCTTTTGCCCGCGAAGTCTTGGCATTCATTTACGAGGAATACAAGACACTTCCTTTCTGCTCGCGCTGGATACATAAGAGATTTGGCTCTCGCGGGCTCTTGGCATTGCGAAGAATAGAAGAAGCAGGAATAGTCCATCACTATCCCCAGCTTATTGAATCGAGTGGCAAGAAAGTCTCTCAGGCAGAGCACACACTGCTAATAGACAAAGATAAAAAGAAAATAATTACAACAGAATAAATTATAAATTAAACTGCAGGTTTCTTTCTCTGCATTCTCTTCATTCTGTCAATAAGATAAAGCAATATTGCCAATGCAAGTAGCAATATCCCGAACATGAGCAATATAGCAACATAACCCATAATTCCTGTTGATGCTTCCTGCGCAGGCTCAAGTTTTTCACCGGTGTAAACCTGCAACCCGCTTTCCTCTTTTGGTTGAACAGCATTGCATGTTGTTGATATTCTCTTGATGTAAACTCTTGCTGTATCGCTAGTTACGCTTTCAAGCCTGAATAAAATGTCATTGACTCCATCACCATTCAGGTCAATCTCCTGGCTCTGGTGCTTCTTCAAGATAATTGTTTCCATAAGCGGAGTCAATAAGAAATATGCCTTGTCATCATCTGTGTCTGTCTCTGTCAGCTTGATGTAATAAGGCGAGCCGCAGAAGTTGAACTTTAGCTTGTCCCCAACATTCATAGTAACGTAATATCCGTCATTGAAGTCATCATCGTCAATGATGATTATGTCCTTGTTGTCATTTTCATTGTCATTGTGCCCCTGCTTAATTACAGATAATGTTCTTGTGACGCTTGCAGCTGAATAATTCTCATTCCCAGTTGTATTGAATATGTATTGATAACTGCCAATATCGAGAGTCTGTATATCCGGATTGCTTACTGCCACTCCATCTCTATAAAGGGCGCAATTTAGCTGCGCAGGGCATCCAAATCCAGAGACATTTGTTTCTGTTCCATTATAAACAGAACTGCCAGGGTTCATGCCTATAGATAGCTGTGGAGTTCTCTTCAATACGCTTATTGTGATTATCTCGAAATCCGACGCGCCGAAAGGATCAGTTATATTAATCAGCAGGCTATGATTCCCAAGTTGGCTTGAATTAGGAACCCAGGATATATTCCAGCTAGTAGCTCCAAGTGGAGAAACACCTGCCCCCAGGCTAACAATAGGCATATAAAACATACCCAGAACATCTCCGTCGACATCACTGGCAGTTACATTAAACTCAAGAGGCTCATTGACATAAGCAATCTTGTTTCCAATAGGATTCAATACAGGGGCATGATTTGTATTATTGCTATTAAAAACAGTTATTGTGACAAGCTCTGAATCGCTCAAGTTTCCATCGCTTACAGAGAAATTAACAGAATAGGCTCCAATCTGCGCAAAAGTGGGCGTCCATGAGAATGTTCTTGTAGCAGAATTAAATAAGGCGCCTGTTGGCAAAGGAGATGCAGAATAAGTCAGTATATCCCCATCAACATCTGTTATATTTATTGTAAGCTGCAACAATGTATTGTTTGCAACAGCTTTATCCCCAA
>CAYGYN010000013.1:0-26787 GCA_964354195.1 Candidatus Woesearchaeota archaeon
GCTTGAAAGAGGGCAAAAAAAGAGGGCTGTTTATAATCATAACATTCTTAAGGAGTTTAAACTTCCCGCCAGATTATATAAATCAGCGAGTTCGTGATTGGAACAAACTGAACGAGCCGCAACTGAAAGAAGGGTATCTCAGAAGCCAGATTGACTGGCACCTTAAGCAGAAGAGGAGCATACTTCCCCCAAACTATGACAATCCTAGCTTTTACAAAGACTTGGGGCTTCTGGAAGGCAAGCCTGAGGTGAAAAACCCCATTGTAGAAGTCATAAGAAAGCTGAGAAAAAACAAGCAAAAACAATAGCTTAAGAACATTTTTAAATAAGAAATACATTAATTTTCCATGAAAAAGAGAGAGATAATATTAGTATCTATTAGCCTTATTTTTATTATTCTTATGTTGGGTTCATGCCTTGCTGCAGAGAATGCTACTGCAGGAGACCAGGACAAGGTTGACAAAGCATACAAATGTCTTGAGAATCAAGTCAAGGATAAGACAACACTTTCATTCCAAGAAGCAATATTCAGCTCTCTTGCTTTAGGCGGAAAATCAAATTTAGCAGACAGGATTGATGCGGATAAAGATACAACAAATTCATGCTGGCCAAAAGCGGGCTGCAAGATAAAAGACAGCGCAATAGCGGCTCTTGCTTATAATAGAGTTGGCAAGGATATTGCAAACACCAAAAAATGGCTTTTGTCAAAGAATGCAAGCGCCTCTGACTTGAAGTGGTTCCTGGAGATAGATATTTCCGAGCATGTTCCTGCAAACTGCACAATAAACGACGGGCAGAAAGACAACAAGATAAAGATTGGTGATGACATGAAAATAAAGGGCGTTGTTGGCAGCTGCCTTAGCATTGATACTCAAGGTTATATGCTGCGAATCAATAACAACTGCATGAAGACAGAATTCAAGATTTCATGCGACCAGAATTTTGTAAGCGCAACTCTTTACCAAAAAGGCACGGGCGGAACTTTGTTTGTCCTGCCTGAATCGCACTCAGCTGCATCTCTTGGAACAACAACAGAAAAAGTCAGCAGTGAATGCTTCAAGACAGAATCAAGCTGCGATTATGAGGGGACGTTGTGGGCTGCTCTTGTCTTGCAAAAGACAGGAGAAGATGTCTCGAGGTTCATGCCTTACCTGCTTGCTCTTGCAGATGACAACAGAAGATATTTCCCAAGTTCATTGCTTTACATACTTACAGGGGGAGATGAGCAATATAATGCAATTATCCAGGAGCAGAAGCAGGGCAAGTTCTGGGAAGCAACTGGAACAAAGGAAGGAAGATTCTATGATACAAGCCTTGCAATGATGGCGCTTGCCGGAAAAAATGCTGCTGAATTGGACAATGCAAGAAGTTATCTCTTGAGCATACAAACCAGCGATGGCTGCTGGAACAGCAACAATATAAGAGACACGGGATTTGTTCTTTATTCCGGATGGCCGAAAGCAGTTGCATCAATTGGACCAATAAAAGAGCCTACGCCCTGCGAGCCAACATTCTCGTGCGAAAAAGGATTTGACTGCACAAGCAATGGCGGGAATGTTCTTTATGATTATTCGTGCCCGAATGCCGGAGCATTGTGCTGCTCAATAAAAATAAATGAACAGACATGCAGCCAGAAGAATGGCATGAAGTGCGTGCCTCCTCAGGAATGCACAGGAAGAGCTGAAGAAGCTGCTGACGGCACATGCTGCTTTGCTGCATGCGTTGTACCTGAAGCGCCTGTTGACGATACATGCACTCCTGCGAATGGCGCATGCAGAGAGACATGCGAATCCAATGAACAAGAAAGCACGATAGAAACCTGCTCTGTTTCTGGAGAAGTCTGCTGCATGGCAAAAGGAAGCAGTGCCTGGATATGGATTACACTTTTAGTTATATTAATAATTCTGGTTGTATTAGGAATTATATTCAGAGAAAAAGTCAAAGTCTGGTGGTTCAAGCTGTTGGAGTGGTTTAAGACAAAGTTCAAGAAAAAGCCGGGCGCTGCTGTTGGACCTCCAAGAACTGGAGTCCCGCAGAGAACAGCCCCTTATGCACCGTATGGAAGGCCAATGCCCCCTATGCAAAGACCCCTTATGCAGCCAAGAGTTCCATTCAAACCAGCCAGGGACAAGGATATGGAAGAGGCATTGAAAAAGCTCAGAGAGATGAGCAAATAGAAAGTCTAATATCTGATTTATTACTATAACAATTCTTAAATAATAAACTAAACCACTAGGCTCATGAGAATAAGGATAAAGCAAAAAGGATTCTTTCTGGATAAGACGGTTGATTCAACTAATAAGATGGAAGATATTGTAATAAAGGAAAATCTCCTAGAACCACATGGGAAGAATATAACAATATTTTTCCGCGGCGACAAGTCTTCGGGGATAATGAATTTTTCTTATGGAGAAGCAGAGATGCTAATTTCCTCATTGAAGAGAAATCTTGGACTCGTGAAGAAAGTCAAGAAAATAAGGGGATGAAGGAAAATAAAAAGGGGAGACAACAGCAAATTTATATAATTACAATATCTACTTTTAACATGAAAAAATTGGCTTGTTTTGCTTGCTTGGTTTTGTTAGTTTTGTCCATGCAAGGGGCGCTTGCAATAACAACAGATATCAGGGAATCTTATTCCCAGGGCGAGACAGTTGTAACTAAAATAGAAGGCAATATTCTTGCTCCGATTAAAAGCACAAATATAGAGCTCAAAAGAGCAGGACATATCCTTGTTCCGATGGAATATGAACTGAATAAACTGGGAGAAGACTATTATCTCTGGTTTATCACTCCAGCAAGCGAGAATAATTACACACTTTTCATCAATAATATAAGCACAACAGTTTCTGGAAATACAAGAGAAGTGAGCTATCAGAAGAATTTCTCAGTTTCAGGGAACTTGACAGACTATTTCATAAAACCGGGCGCGGTTTTAACAACCGAGGATTTTGAGATAAAAGTTGTATTGAACGAAGACTTGGACAAATCAATTGATGTGAAGTTTATTGAAGAGAGCGAGTTCACATTGAAGCCTGGAGAGAACACAATAAAGTTCTCAATAGAGGGCATTAATGAAACCACAATTGTAAATGCGAGCATTGGGAAATATGATCTGCCTGTTTATGTAAGAGTTAACAAGACAACTATCGCTGTTAATTTAACGGAAAATGAAACCATAACTAACGTGACAAATGAGAATGCCTCTATATTGATAGAGAATTTGAGCGAAGAGACAAACCTTACTCAGAGCCAAGAACAGGTAGTAAATGAGGAAAGGGCAAAATATCATTGCTATGAATATCCTGGCAAGATATGCGAGGCAAACCAAGTATGCAGCGGGCAGACAATTGTGAGCGCAGACGGCTCATGCTGCGTGAATGGAGATTGTGCAGTGTCCTCAGGGGGTGGAGGCTATGCCTGGGTTGGATACCTGATTGGGGCGCTTGTCCTGGTAGGAATAGTATTCTTGATAATAAAATACAGGAAAGTGAAAGTAGAAGGCAATCCTCTCCAGAAGAAAGTTGAATCTATTGAGAAAAAAATTTAATTCTTCTTTGATTTTTTCTTAGGTTTTGGTTTTTTAGACTTGGGTTTTTCTGGTTGAGCTTGCTCTGGACTTGAAAAGAGATGCGGGGCTGCCTGTTTTAATTTATCCACGAGAATATTTCTCTCGAAAATAACTTTCTTTGTTATGGCATCATATTCATGCAGCCTTGAAAGAAGCCTGTTGCCAAGCTCGTTAAACTGGAAATTTGCAAGACTAAAATTCTCAGGGTAGACTATTTCTATGTGGGCAGGCATGTAAGAGAACATAATGCCGAAGTATTGCTGCATTGAATCAAGCTCGACAGTAACATCTGCAAATGAAGTAAAAAGGTCGGAGTCTTTAACAGGAACAGGTTCATGCACATCCTTGCTTATTATCTTTATTCCTTTTTCCGAGCCAAGTTTTTTCAACAACCCATTTAATGCATCTTTAATGTGCTGCGCTGGTCTGCCGAGAATCTCAAGTATAAGGTGCGCTTCTATCTTTTCTGCCATGGTTAAAGCTATGAAGGGGTATTTTTAAAGTTTCTTAGAGTTTTCTAAGCGAGAGAAGGATTATTATAATCAGAGCAAAGAAAGTGAATGCATAGACTGCATATAACCTAATCTTATCCTGATTTGATACAAATGTTTCTTCTTTCTTAGGTGTCAAGACGATTCTCTCTTGATTTTTGTCCTCAAAGACCGGCTCAATTTGGCTTTGACTTTGGATTTGATTCCCTGCAGGAATAAAATCTGGGCTAGTTTGTCTGAAATTTTGTGATAGATTCTCTTCTTGATTTTTTGAGTCCATGCCCTCAGAAGAATCATTTTCTCGATCATTATTGTTTTCGCTTGTTTCTTCTTCTGCTGGACAATTATTTTTTTGCTCTTTTGTTGAATTCAAAAATTTCCAATCCCCTTCACAAAATTGCCATGTTAAACCATTATTATTCGAATCTGCTAATAATTCTGTCTTATCAATTAACACTAAATCTTTGTATAGATAAATACTTTCATTAGAATTGTCTAGCCATTGCTTTGCGAAAGTATAGACAAAATATCCGTCAAAACTCCCGTTTAAACTTACATTCTCCCCATCATTATTCATAATCATATATTCCTCGAGCGAGATTTCTCCGTCATTGTAAAATTCAGTCCATTCATTTCCTGCATCTGTTCCTACGGGATTTAACTCAACTTCATTTATTCTCATTGCATAAACACTGGAGATTAATAAAATACAAAATAAAATGCTAATAACCGTAGCTTTCATAGTAAACAATATTGCCCTCCAAGTCAAATAAATATAAACTATCCCTGTCATTGTTCCATATATTGATTTCGCTGTTCCAGTATATATCTGTAGAATTGTCAGTTCCAGGCAAAGAATTAATTTTTATCTCTCCCAGGGAGATATTTCCGAAAGTATAAGTTTTCCTGCTTTCATCCTTAATTGTCCAGCCATTAACCTTGACAGGATTGCATTTGTTTTTCAGGGAAATAATTTCATTGTATTTGTCAATATTTGAGCTAAAGCAGCTGTAAAGAGGAGATTTCTTCCAGATTCCCCGAGAGTTCTCAATTGCTGATTCTTCTGCATCTGAGAATAAAGACAATTCAGATTCCTGGACAAGAAATTTTGATGACATGCCTGACTTGACAAGCTCGAGGTTAAGATATTCTGGCGCGTAAATTCGTGCGAGGCTTCTCTTGTACTTGTCCAAGCCGGTAATCTCAAGAGTCACGCTTTTATTCTCAAATGATTTCAGGAACAAATAAGAGAGATTCCAACCGATAACGCCCTGTTCAGGAGTATTTATATTGAGCAAACGCACGGTTCTCCCATCCTCAAGTTTCAGCGTATCTCCGTCAACGACTCTGGAGATTATGGCTGTTTCCCTGTTTGAACTGCCTGAAGAAGATATTGTCTTAAAAAGAAAAATATCTGAAATCACCAAGCCTGCAAAGAGAAGGGCAAGTATCAATGCATATTTCTTATTCAAGTTCCATTATCTCCGTACGAGATTTTAATGATTTTAAGAACTTTTCAATATTGTTGTGCTCTATCTCCAGTGTTGCAGTGTTTATGTTAGGATGAAAGCCTGAAACTTTGGCTTCCCAAACTTCCTTGTCAAGGATAAGGAAAACTTTCTTTGCATAAATCATGCCAAATATAGAAACACTTCCAGGAGTTAGGTTTAATTCTGCTTTCAGCTCTTCGGGAGAGGCAAACCTTAATTTTTTCAGAGAAAGTTTCTTCTCAAGAAATTTTATGTTTAATCTTTTCTCAGCAGGCAGGCTGACAAGGTAGAAATTTCCCTTTTCATCCTTTAGAAAAAGGCTTTTTGTGTGGAAATATGACTTATTTTTTAATAATTCTTTTGACTCTGCTACTGTGAATACTGGCGGATGCTCATGAATCTTGTATGAGATTTTATGCTCTTCGAGGTATTTTTTCAGGTTTGAATCCATGACTATTCATTTGGATTTAGATTAATATAGTTTATTGGGGCGAGGGAAAGCAATGGTTATTTTAGATTGCAATTATGTTTATTAATGGGTTTAGGAAGGAGATAATATGGGATTTGAAGAAGACCTTAGGAAAGGCGTTTTTGGAAAAATGTATTCCATGAAAATGAAGTATTCAGAGGAAAATTTTGTTTTTAGAGTAGAAGGACTAGATTTTGGCCATGAAACATTTTCACAGCTTCTCGCAGAAGCAAGAGAAAAAGGATATGAGTGGGTAGTGTCGTATGAAGGAGAAAAAAGACCTGAAATTTTGAATTGCAGGATAAACGTTGGTGTTAGTGCTTATTATCCTCCAAGGTGTAGGGGATTAGAGGGAGTATTCAGAACAGAAGTTTATCCTTTTGACCTGGTGTGTCGTGGAGCTAATCCAACACTGGAAGAAATCAAATTATTCAAGGAAGCAGAAAGAAGAAGAGCAAAAGAACGCAGGATGGAACAAGCAGGGGCGCGTGCGGGGAGATAAAATATTTTGTCTGAAAGCCAAAGATATTTAAACAATTTCTGATTTTTTAATGGATGAAAAAAAAGGCTTCTAAAGAAGAAAGTTATGACTTGATTGTCATTGGGGCAGGGGTTGCAGGACTCTCGGCTGCAATGTATGCTGCAAGGCTCGGAATGAAAACCCTTGTTCTTGGAGCTTCGCATGGAAGCGAGATGCCTCTTGGAGGCGTGATAACGACCACAAAGAACGTGGAGAATTATCCTGGATTTGAATCAATAAGCGGAAGCGAGCTGGCTGAGAGGATAAAAAAACAGGCAGAATCATACAAGCTTGTGACAATAAAAGAGGAGAGAGTTGAGGGAGTTTCTGGAAAAGAGCATTTTGTTGTTAAAAGCAGCAAAGCAGAACATAACGGGAAAACAATATTGTTCGCGACAGGCACAATGTGGAGAAAACTTGATGTTCCTGGAAGCAAGGAGTTTGAAAACAAAGGAGTGGCATATTGTGCATTGTGCGATGCGCCCTTGTTCAAGAACAAGACCGTGGCGGTTATTGGCGGCTCTGACAGTGCAGTTAAGGATGCGCTGATTCTTGCAGAATATGCAAAAAAAGTCTATATCTTGTATAGGGGAGATAAAGTAAGGGCAGAGCCCATAACTCTTGAGAGGGCTGAAAAAAATGAAAAGATAGAAATTGTGAATAAAGTAAATGTGACTGAAATAAAAGGAGATAATCTTGTAAGAAAACTCCTGCTTGATAGAGAATTTAAGGGCAGCAAGGAATTTGATGTCCAAGGGGTTTTTGTTGCAATAGGACATGTGCCGCTTGCAGAACTGGCAAAGAAATTGGGTGTGGAATTGAACGAAAAAGGAGAGATAATCATAAATCACAAGACAGCAGAAACAAATCTAAAGGGGGTTTATGCTGCAGGGGATGTTACTGACAAGGCATTCAAGCAGGCAATCATAGGGGTTGCTGAGGGCTGCACAGCAGCATATTCTGCATATGAATATCTCAAAAAGAAGGAATATTAGAAGATTTTAAGTTAAGTTTTTAAACTGAATTTACCTCTGAGAGAGATGGCTAAAAAAGCATTATCGCCGGTGGTTGCTACGGTTCTTTTGGTGGCTCTTGTTTTGATACTTGCAATGATAATTTATCTATGGGCTCGTGCGTTTTTGCCTGAGAAAATCCAGAAGGACCTTGGGGGCGGAGCAGCACCTATTGAAGAGGCATGCAAGCAAGTGCAGTTTACAGCCCAATATGACTCGGGCAGTGTTTATATTCTCAATGAAGGAAATGTTCCTTTGCATGGGGTAGAAATAGGATTGAAGAAAGGATTTTCCTTGGAATTTACAGATTTCACAGGAGGGGCATATACTACAAAAACAGGAGAGACAACTGCATTTGATTTCTCCGCAAAGACAGGCGCTACACCAAGCACTGGAAATGAAATAGTAATTGTTCCTGTGCTTCTTGGAGAATCTGCCAAGACAAGCGAGAGAAAAGCATTTATCTGTGATCAGCAATACGGAAAGAGTATTGTTGTTTAAAATGATGGGAAATAAAAAGGGTCTCTCGTCAATTGTTGCAACTGTGCTGATAATAATGATTACAATATCTGCGCTTGCAATTCTTGCAGGATTCCTTGTGCCTTTTGTAAAGAACAGCCTTACTAAAGGAACTGAGTGCACAGATTACAATGAATATTACATTTTTGATGAATCGTTCAACTATAATTGTTATAATATCTCAACGGGGGACAATATTTATCTTATCTCAGTCAAAAAGAGTTCTGATAGGGACTTGGAAAACAACAGCGATGAATTAAGAATTGTGTTTAAACTTAAAAATGGAGAGCAAAAAACCTTGCCAATAAAGAACGGCGGCAATTCTTCCAATCTTCTGGGAAGCATTCTACTGCCTGGTGAAAATAATTTGAGGGTGCCAAGAGCAGGAGGAACACTCACTTATGTTTACAATGGCAGCTCGAGCGAGATTTATGAATCGATTGAAGTTTATCCTGTGCTAAAATCAGGAAGGATATGCGAACAAAAAGACTTTATAAACTTGGGAAGGTGCTGAAGATAAACAAATATGGAAAAAAGAGGGCAAGTCTGGATTGAAACTGTTTTATACACATTAATAGGCTTAGCGCTGATAGGATTGGCTCTAGGATTCATAATGCCAAAGATAAACCAGGCAAGGGACAGCGCATTAGTCGATCAAGCCGTAAACTCGATGAATGCATTTGATGAGAAAGTCAATGAAGCAATTGAAAGAGGACCCGGCAACAGAAGGGAAACAGAGTTCTCTATCAAAAAAGGAGAGCTATACATAAATTCCTCAGGGGACGAGATAATGCTTGTTATAACTGGATTGAGCAAACCTGTCTCGCAACCTGACGTGGATATACAAAGAGGAAGAATAACACAGAGGGCAGTGGTGCAACAAAAGACAAACTCAGTTTATCTAAGGATGAATTACAGGGCAAATATCACCTATGCAAACACAGATGAGATTAAGAAGTTCACAGCAGCCTCGTTGCCATACAGGTTCTTTATAGAGAACAGCGGATACAATAATGACATAACTGTAATCAATATCGAGGAGATTTCTAATAGATAGGTATATAAATATTTGAGTTCATTTATAATAAAAATGACGGTGAATATAAATCTAAACCCTAAAACTCCTTCTCTTCCAAAAATGGAAGATAAGACAAAGATAAACGTAAGATATGCTTTAATCTCACCCTATGCATTTGCCCATATTTATTGGGACAGCAAAATAAATGAGGTGATTTATGAACTTGAGGAGCCTATGCTGAATGATTATGAGAGGGAAATGCTGGAAAAGATTGAGAGCGCGATGCTTGAAATTATCAATGTAAATGTTGCTGTGGAGAAGACACTTGATGCCACAACAAATTACATTGACAAGACAGCAAGATTATTGATAAGCGAACTTAACCTTAAAATCTCTCCTGAAGCATATGACAAGATTTTCTATTATCTTTTCAGGGATTTCATAGGGCTGAATGAGATAGACCCCTTGATGAGAGATTATTACATAGAAGACATAGAGTGCAACGGGATAGACACCCCAATCTACATAATCCACAGGGTTTATCGAAATTTGAAAACAAATCTGAGTTATAAAGACATAGAGAAGGTCGCAAGTTTTGTGGAGAAACTTGCGCAGAGGGCTGGGAGGTATATCTCTTATGCACAGCCGCTTTTAGATGGGACGCTGCCTGATGGGAGCAGAGTTAACGCAACATATACAAAAGATGTTACTTCCAAAGGTCCGACATTCACAATAAGAAAATTCACGAAGATACCCTGGACACCAATACAACTAATAGCTACGAATACAGTTAGCCCGGAGATGATGGCATACTTCTGGCTGCTGCTGCAGTATAAGTCAAGCATATTGATAGCAGGGGGAACGGCATCTGGAAAAACAACTTTCCTGAATGCAATAGCTTTCTTTATACCTCCTGAAGCGAGAGTTGTAAGCATTGAAGACACAAGAGAAATAAACCTGCCAAGAGAAAACTGGCTGCCTGCTGTTGCAAGGCCTGCTGCTGGAATAGGAAAAGTTGGTGAAATTGACTTATTTGAACTTTTGAAAAGCTCATTCAGGCAGAATCCAGATTATTTGATTGTTGGAGAAGTCAGGGGAAAGGAAGCTTCTGTTCTTTTCCAGGGAATGGCTTCAGGACATGCATCCCTGAGCACAATGCATGCAGATTCTGTTGATACATTAATAAGAAGGCTTGAAACCCCGCCAATAGAGCTATCTCCTACCCTTGTGAATACTCTTGACTGTGTGGCTATAGCAACACATGCAATTGTCGGGCAGCATGAAACAAGAAAAATAAGGGAAGTTTCTGAAATAGTAAACGTAAATAAAGATGGAACAGCATTGATAAACACCCCCCTTATTTGGGACCCTAAGGCAGATGTGTTCTATTTCAAGAAGCAAAGCAAAGTATTCGAGAAAATATCACAGAGGTCGGGAATTACCATGGAGAAACTGCAAAAAGAGTTCACAATAAGGGCAAGGCTGCTTTACGAACTTGTTAAGAGGAAAGTTTTTGGATATGAGGACATACAGAAAATAATAAATGACTACTATAAGAATCCTGTAGAAGTACTCAATAAATATAATCTCCTCGAAGGATAAGAAAGGTATATAAAGAATTTCTAGTTTTTATGATAATGAAAAAAGAGGATATAGATGTTCTATCCAAGTTATTAACAAATATGAAAGATGCACTGAATGAGCTTGAAACCGCCATAAAGAAAAAGGACTATGAGAAAATTAATGCGGTGAAGAAAAAGATATTAGATTTTCAGTTACAAATTGACAGGAAACTATGATTAAGGATGTAAAGAAAAACATTGATGATGAAATCGAAATACTGAGAGAGATTTCTATATTATCAAAAAGAATTGACACGGCAAGCCCTACTGAAAAAAAACTTATGATGGACAGCCTCTATTCCCTTGCAAGAAAAATGAAAGATATCAATCGGGCAATTCCAGAGCTACTTGCAAAGACAATACCGGAAAAACCAGTTGAAAAGAAGCAGGAGACAATGGTAGAAAAGCAATCTGTTAAGGAAAAAGCCACGTTTGTTCCAGAAAAAATTATCCCGAAAGTAGAAATTGAGAGGGAGGCATTCATGAAAGAGCTTAATATTGCAGAGAATCTGCTGAAGAAACTGAGAAAGAGCAGAACTAAAGAGAAAGAAAAAATCGAGGAATTCAAGAAAGCAAGAGGATACCTAAGATGGGCAAACAAGATGTTCTTGGACACTTCGGCTAAGATGATAAAGAAAGGCTACTTTTCCACGCTGCCTGTTGAGCTGAAAAAATCAAACTTGGACATATTGTTTGAGAGCTATGTTGCAATGATACTTTTCTCTGTCATGATCTCATTCATTGCATCGATTATCCTTCTAATTTTCTTTTTATTCTTTAGTTTTAGCCTGACCTGGCCAATCATAACACTTTATGACGGGAGCATTCTTACAAGGTTTTTCGAACTCTTGCTTATACCAATTGTCCTGCCAATAATTGTATTCTTTGCTCTCTATTTCTACCCTTCTGCTGAGAAAAGCTCTATCTCAAATAAAATAGATGAAGAATTGCCCTTTGCAGTGATACATATGAGTTCCATATCTGGCTCAGGAATAGAACCGACTGAGATATTCAGGATAATTGGCTTGAGCAAGGATTATCCCGCCCTCAGGAAAGAGATAAGAAAGGTGCTAAACCAGATAAACATCTATGGCTATGACTTGGTTACTGCGTTGAACAATGTTTCCAAGAGCACGTCAAATTCTCATCTTGCTGAGTTATTTGGAGGGCTTTCGACAACAATAAATTCAGGGGGAAATCTCTCCGAGTTCTTCCAGAAGAGGGCAGACAGCCTGCTCACAAGCTACAAGCTTGAGAAGGAGAAATCTATAAAGAGTGCCGAGACATTCATGGATATTTACATAAGCGTGGTGATTGCGGCGCCGATGATATTGATGCTTATGCTTGTCATGATTACAATCTCAGGCATACAGACTCCTTTCTCGCCATTCCAACTTACCATGATGACTATAGGGGGGGTTGCTTTGGTAAATGTCCTTTTCCTAGGATTTTTGCAGATGAAACAATAAAATGAAGATAAAAAAAGTTACATTAACTGGAATAATAGCGGGGCTTATTATTTTAATCCTTGATTTTATTTTCTTCAGCGGGCAGAAGCTGTTTATGTTTATTGTAGGCATAGCTTTTGTCATAATTGTGGCTCCTTTCATGCTTGATATCATGAGAGAGAGCAAGAAAGAGCAGGAAATAAGCGAGATGTTCCTTGAATTCTCCAGAAATCTTGCGGAAAGTGTAGTTACAGGAACGCCTGTCAGCAAGAGCATAATAAACATGGCAAAGAAAAATTATGGGGCATTGAATCCCCATATACAAAAGATGGCTAATCAAATCAACCTTGGCATTCCAGTAAATATAGCGATGCAGACATTTGCAGATGATATTGACAACAAAGTAATAAGGAGGGCTGTTGCCCTGATAAGGGAAGCTGAGAAAGCTGGCGGGGAGATAGATTATATCCTTGCATCTGTAGCAAATTCCATATCTGAAGTTGAGAAATTAAAACAGGAGAGAAAGTCTGCCATCTATAACTTAATTGTACAGGGTTATTTGATATTCTTTATTTTCATAGGCATAATGCTTGTTATGGAATTCAAGATTCTGCCATTGACTTATGGTGCAGGAGGGACGGGCCTGTTCTCCGGAGGAGATTTGTCTTCCGTGGGTGCAGGCATAGCAACAAAAACAGGAGAGTCGCTTGGTCCTGAGCAGATATCCAACATGTTCTTATACCTGCTTTTGGCGCAGGGATTCTTTGCTGGATTAACCATAGGAAAGCTTAGCGAAGGCTCAATAAAAGCAGGGATAAAGCACTCGTTTATATTGACTATTGCAGCGTTTCTGATATCCACGGGCGTTAGGGCACTATTAGCCTAACTTATTTGCTAAGTAGAAAATTTCATTGCTTGACTTGATTATCTTAAATGAGAAATTCAATCTATGAAGCAATCTTTCTATCCAGCCCCTTTGGGGATGGTTCATTGACTTGCCTGAGAGTGTCTTTGTTGAGAAACTTATCAGCAGATAGCGGGAATTAACCTGCTTTATTATTTTTTCAGCGAGTTTATGCCCTTTTTTCTCGATAACATCAAAAACCTTGAAAATTATGCATAACTCTGACTCTGGAAACTTGCAGGATTCAATATTCCTTAGGTTGCAAAAAGAGGCTTCCCCATGAATATGATTAATCTTGAAAAACCTCTTGACAAGCTCAAGCTCTTCCTTGTTTATATCAAAGGCATAATATTTCATTCCGGGCTTGGAAAGTGCAATAGGATTTATTCCGCAGCCCAAGTCAATTATAGATTTTATTCCTAACTCAGATATCAACTTCTTAAGTTCCGGGTAAAACTCAAGTCTCTCACGGGTTGATGCATGGGTTTTCAGGATAGAATTTATATCGCCTTTTTCTAAAATAGATTTCCTGTCTTTCCATTTTTTCTGGAACCTGCCAGCATATTGCCTAAGCTTATCCCTGATTTCCTTAACCAGTATCTTTGTCTCTGATTCGCTGAGTTTTTCGATTATTATTTTATGCTTCTCCAATAACTCTAAAACTAGGGCATCATCTATGCCTGAAAGCTCTTTCTTTTGCTTTATCTTCCTGATAATATCCTGAAACTTGATGTCCATTTTATTCTAATGCTGAATTGGTTTATTAGTTTATCCATAAACGACAAAAACCTATAAAAACGGGAAAATACCTATTAAATAATGCAAAAAAGAGGATTAAGCAACATTGAATTTATACTGTCTTTTGTGCTTTTTGTAGGATTTGTTATAGCTGCTTTATATTTCTTCAATCCAGTAAGAGACGTGAAAGTCCTTGAATCTTCCAAGTCATATGTTATAGGAGAACTAACAAGGAATACCACAATTGAACTTAATTCCTATTCTGTTAAAATACAAGATGCCTTTTTTTCTGATAGCCCCACTGATACAATTGCTGTTAACATACTCGATATAGAACCAAACAAGAAGGTGAGGGTTGAGGATTATTATGGCAATAAAATAGAATCTGAAAAAGATATTAATAATAACGTTTATTTCAAGATAAGAACCGGGCAGACAATTATTAATTTTACAATTATTAAATTCAGTGAGGATTTCTCACAAGGGGCTGTTTCCGAAAAGCCCGCTCCTTTTTCAAGATTTTATAAGATAGCCAGCTCAAGCTCAGAGGAGGTAATGTCTGAGAAAAGATTAAGGTGGCTGAATGACAGCTACTACAATGATTATCTCCTGCTTAAGAAGCAACTAGGCATACCAACTGAAGTGGATTTTGCTTTTGAGCTTGAATTTCCAAATGGTTACAAGATATCAGCCACAAGAGATATACCTCTAAGAGCTGAGGTATTTGCAGAAAATAATATAAAAGAAGTACTAAGAGAAGATGGAACAACTGAGTTTGCAAACTTCATGGTGAAAATATGGTAAACAAAAAAGGATGGCTGAGGATAGTTGAAGCAAGCATTGCAATATTAATTATTATGGCGGTCCTATTAATTGTTTCACAAAGAACAATTGTCTCGACTCAAACAGACTTGTCGAATAGAATAACTCCGATGCTTGAGGAAATAGCAAAAAATGTCACTATGAGAGAAAAGGTGATAAATGACACTAATGAATCTGATTATGCTGAAACAATGCTGAGAGAATTTATAGGACAGAGATTAAAAGATCCCAATATAGGCTATGACTTAAAAATCTGCAATTATCAGGATGTTTGCGGGCTGAATACATATCCAAAGGATGCAAAAGGGAATGTCTATTCTGCAGGAAGAATCATAAGCTCGACTTTGACATCAGAAGGAACAGGGCCGAAGAAAGTTCAGATATTTCTCTGGATAATAGAATAAGATATATAAACTTATTTTATTTTATACCTTTATGAAAAAGGCGCTTAATGTCCTGTTTGTTTTTCTTACATTATTAAGCATGGCAGGCATTGCATGTGCTGCTGAATGCTCAGATGACAACCAAACAATAATGAGACTTTATAATCCTGGCACAAACACGCATGGTGCAATCTGGGATCAAACAGGATATACTGTGACAATCTGCTATAACACTATATTTGGAGCAAAATACTCTTCCCCAACAGACCCTGCACCTCATGATTGCACATTAGATGCAGATGGCAAAATCACTAATGGTGTAATCAGCTTAACTGGAGTAACTAATGCACATGCGAGTTCATTGTTAACTGCAACTACTTCCTACCCAAGAATTGTTTGCCATAAAGGACTGAAAGATTGCAATACTATCTGCACTGGAGATAAAGAACCAATTGTTTATCTTTCCAGCATAACCAATGCACACTTGTCAAAAACAGCTGCAGCAGGCTATCCCATTACAATCTGCTGCAAGAATACCACTGGTGGCGGAATACCACCAAGACCCCCCCCAACCCAACCAACACAGTGCCAGCATTATGACAATATTAGTGATTACCCCCCTTATCAAGGGAAGGATAACTGTAATAACGACGCTACGGACCTAAAGATAGCTCAAACTACAGACATTATGTGCCCTTTTTCAGGCAGCGATAAGGCAAAGTGCTATTGCTGGTGGGATGACACACAAACGGTTGTTGGAAAGAGATGCGTGCTTAGCTGGAACAATCAGATTGGAGCTTGCAGTTATCGATGCACAAGAACTGTAACTTCTGAAGGAATATGCAATGATGCGACTGGCATGAAGAGCGTTGTTTTGGATGCGAAGGTTGTGCCCCTAACAGCTGCTCAATGCCCTGCTACAGCTCCTGATTGCCTGAGCGGGGCTGTGGAAGCGCCCTGCGGGTTTATAACTGCGGATTTGCCGTTCTTTGGAGCAGGGCAGTTTGCATTGTCCATTGTTGCAGTTTTATTTGCATACCTGCTTCTTAACAAACATATCAAAAAGAGACAATACAGTTAGTTTTTTAAAGAATAATCTGTTCTGGAATTTATGAACAAAGAGGGAACATTAATTTTAGTCCTAGTGGCATCTATACTCGCGGTTTCTGCATCTGTGCATGCTTCATTTGATTATAAAAGCAATAATTTGGCGGCAATATACTCTGGCGGGGAAATAGTAAGGGGTACAATAAACATAAGCTTTACAAGCGAGCCTGCGAGCTCTGCATTCACAAGCAATTTTGATGGAAGCACAACATTGATTGCCTTATTGAAGAATAACAGCCTCTCAGAGAATGCAGATTATACATGCACATTCAAGAATTGTATAACCGACTATAAAGTAAAGGGAAGTGTATCTTCATTAAACTTGGATGAAGATGTGCCTGAAACAATAGGATTCAAGATAAATGGCGAAGATGTGGAAGTAACCTCTCTTAAATTTCTCCTGACAAGCGATGCGGGTGCATCATGCACAAGGCAGATATTAATTGATGTGCTTGGCAAGAATGAGTCATTCATACAAAGCAACAAAAATTCAGGCGTGGCTTGCACGGAACAGAACAAGGGCTGCTTTGATAGTGGGCTTGGTGATTATCTTAGCGTTGACTTGACGTCAAGCCCCTATTGCGAAAAGATGAGATTGAATCCTGCTCCTGCTTATAAAATTGGGGCAGTTGTTATAAATGGAACAAAGACCACTGACTTGACAATGCAATTATACAATGCTGAAGAAGACAGCCAAGGAGATTTTTTAGTTGACTGCAAACTTCCAAAAAATACACAAGAAACAGAGAGTGTGGGCTGCATTGTTAATTATACTGTGAGCACGGAGAAGGATTATTTTGTCTGTATTAAAGCAAAAGATGATGATTCAGGCTATCAAGTAAGAGCAGAGAAAGAAAACCCGGTATGTGGCACAGATATGCAAGGGCCTCCATTCAATATAGATTATGAGCTATTCGCCACGTCCATGGCATTCGACATCATTGGAACTCTTGAAATAAATGAAAGCCTTTTTGGCGCGCAGAATAATGAGATGTCCCTAGTGGATTATGTAAACCAATACTTAACTGACAGATACCAAAAAAATTGCACGAAGGGATGCATTGTTCCATTTAAGATAGAGGGTGTTAATCAAGACTTGAATCTAGATGACAGTGGGAACAGGTATGGGATTAAATACAGGCTTGGGGGTGGCAGCACAATTTATACAGACCATACAATTTATAGATTGGAAAGTGAAGAATCTAAAATAACTACTCTGAAATACCTGAATATTGATGTTGAGAAGGCGGGATTTAAGATTCCACTCACTTCAAACGCGGTAAAACTCTACTTATATCTTGGAGGACAGCTAATTTTGCCAAAGCCGCTGGATATCAGCGTTTCGCCCAGTTTTGATTTTGACATAATCCCAAAAATAATATTAATAGGGCCAGAGACAGAATTTCAGGCGATTCTGCCTGCAACAATAACTCGTTCTTCATGGGATTTTGGGGATGGAACAACTGCAGAGTCAGCAACTAAATTCATAACACACAAGTATGTTGAAACAAAGGCAGAGGGCTATAAGATTGGAGTTGAACTAACCAGAAACGATGGAAGAATTGCAAGAAGAACATTTGATGTGAGCATGGGAAGCTTAAATGAGTCTGCAACCAAGCTGGTAAATGAGTATACTTACAGGATAAATAATGTAACCGCAGAGATAGCTGCGTTTCCCAGTTCTTTAGGACAGCAGATAAAGAGCAAACTTGACTTGGATAATACAAATCTGCTGTTTAACAAGGCAAAATATGATTTGCGAAATACAACCACAGACGAGGGCTATGAGACACTCATAAAATCTGTCTTGGATTTAAATATCCCATATTCTATTGTTTCTAAAGAAGAAGGCAGCAGCATGCCTGCTTCAATTGGCTTTGCAAATATAAACACAAATCCTATAGAGCAGATATCTGACAATACAATGGATTCTACGGAAAAGAAAGAGCAATTAAAACAGGCAATAATAAGCTGGATGGACAGCAATTATAATGCAAATATAGACTATAAGATAATCTCAAAATATGCCGACAGAAGTGACAAAACAGGGGAAGTTCTTTTAACATATGTAAAAATAACAGCCACAAAGAAAGGAACCACAGACTATCCTGCTTATCTTATAATTGACTATCCAAAAGACAGCATGAAATTCACCCAGAATTATTCTGATAAATCTGTGGGCTCTGCAACGTACCTTCCTGTTGGGGATTCAACAACAATTGAGTTTGTTGTTAATGATGCAATTAAAGTTGCTGAACTTGGAATTTATGTTTCACCAGAAGTGAACAATTTGCCTGGATTTGAGAGCTATGGCATTGTACAAAAACCAGGGTTTAATTGGGGAAGATTCAGCTTGTGGCTGGGTATATTGATTATAGTTGCATTTGCAATTTACATAGCACTGCAGGAATGGTACAAGAGAAATTACGAATCTTCATTGTTCAAGAATCCAAATGATTTGTATAATATCATAAACTTTATACATAACTCGAGGAAGAATGGCATGAGTGATAGTGAAATAGACAAGAAGCTCAAGAGCGCTGGATGGAAGGGCGAGCAGACAAGCTATGCTTTCAAGAAGATAGACGGCAAGAGAACAGGAATGTGGGAAATACCTATATTCAGGTTCTTTGAGCAGAAGAAAATAAAGCAGGAGATTGCAAAGAGGCAAACCCCTCCGCCCAAAACCCAGCCAGGTCAGAAAATGCCTCCTCAAATAAAGTAGGGCAAGATTTATTAAAGAACCTAAATTTAAATCAGCATGTTAAAAATAATAAAGAGCTTTGCCAAAAGGATATGGCAGAGAATATTCAAGAAAAGAGAAAGCATAAAGATTGGATTCTATGGGCCGCCAAATGCCGGAAAAACAAGCATTGCAAACAAGATATGCAAAGACTGGACTGGGGAAGAATTGGGAATTGTCAGCAAGGTGCCGCATGAGACAAGGCATGTGCAATTCAAGGAAAAGGTTGAGATAGACTATAAAGGCAAGAGCCTGACTTTCAAGATTGTTGACACTCCAGGAATCGCAACAAAGATTGACTATGAAGATTTTCTTGGATTTGGATTGAAGAAGAAAGAAGCAAAAAAAAGAGCAAAGGAAGCCACCCAGGGAGTTATAGAATCAATCCAATGGCTTGAAGACATGGATGCTGTTGTTGTAGTTCTCGATGCGAGTGAGAATCCTTATTCACAGGTAAACATTACAATTATCGGAAACCTTATTGCAAGAAAAATACCCGTGCTTATAGCTGCAAACAAGATAGACTTGAAAAAAGCAGACATTGAGGGAGTTGAGAGTGCTTTCCCAGATTATGAAGTGGTGGGCATCTCAGCCAAAGAGGAACTTAAGTTTGATGATTTTTATGAAGCCTTATTCAGGCTGTCTAAAAAGGTGTAAATTGATAAAAAAAGAGACAATAGGAAAGATACAATTAACCCTTGGGATAATTTTGTTAGTTGGTGCCATATTGGGGGGAGTTTACACCTATCAAAAAATCAATGAGGAAAAAGAGGATTTCACAAATCTTTTTGCATTGGATGATTCAGAGCATTGGAAATTTAATTCATCTGTTTCAAATGAGAGTAAGCTAGCTCTGGCAATATATAGAACTGATTTGATTATGGAAAACAAGTTTTCATATGAAGACCAACTTGCATCCTTACAATATTCACTGATAATTATAATACTTTTGTCATTGATGATGATTTTGCAGGGGTTGGCAAACAGGGGCGATAAAAAATGACGGGCAAAAAAATAAAAGGGTTGAGCCTGCAGGTGATTCCATTCTCGGAACTGACAGATTTATCTATCTCTGAGCGAGTCAAGAAGATTCTCGGGCTTGTTCTTGGGAACAAGATAGTGATTGTTCATGGAAGGCTAAGGGCTGAGGAAGAGGCGCGATTGATTGAAGACACAATGGCTCTTGTGGACCATGTCAAGAGCTTCAAGGGCATTGAATTGGCTGTTATTGAGCCGGACTTGAGAAGAGAGGGCATATTTATCAAGCTGAAGCATGGAATAGCCAAGAGATTAGTGGGAGACAGTTCTGCATTGACTGTCATAGGGCCTGCTTCAATAATAAAAGAGATAAAGAAAGACCCAAAGAAAATTGAGCTTCTTCTTAAATAAGTTTATTAACTAAGGTTTTTTTGTGGAAATATGGCATACAAGTGTGTCCATTGTTCAGCAATATACAGCGATAGCGCGCCAGAAGTGCTTAATGGCTGTTCAAACAAAGAGTGCAAGAGCAAGTTCTTCTTTTATATAAAAGATGAGAAATTGAAAGAGATAGAAGCGAGAAAAGAGCTTGAGCCTGAGTTGAATGCAAAGGAAAAGAGGCAGATGGAAAAAGATGTTCGGGAGTTGGTGGGCATAAAAGAAGATGAAAAGCCAGTTTTCCTTGATTTTGAGAGCATAAAGATATTGAAACCTGGGAAATACCTTCTCGATGTGCAGAAGCTTTTTGCAATGGACAAGCCCCGAGTCTACAAGCTTGAAGACGGCAAATATGTCATTGACTTGAACATTAGGACTATACCTCGGAAGAAAAAATAAAAAGAGGTTTTAAAGATTGATATCTTTAACCCATTCTGTGTTGGAAATTACACAGAAGTTTTAAAAACACATTCTGCTTTTGAAGATTATGAATATAAAAGAAGTTCTTTCAGCCTTGGATTTGACTCCTGGGAAGGAAGATATTGATTATTTGAAGACAGAAACAGGAAAATTAACCGCCTTATTAAAGGAAGCATTCAAGCAGGATAAGATAGCGGCGGAGGTTTTTGTCGGCGGCAGTTATACAAAAAACACCCTGATTAAGGGCAAGAGCTATGACATCGATGTATTTGCAAGATTTGACTGGAAATATGAAGAGTTATCTCCTATTCTTGAAAGAATTGTGAAAAAAGTTGCCAAAAAGGGAAAGTTCAAGATAGACAAAATACACGGAAGCAGGGATTATTTCAGGCTCTATAAAGACAAGAAAGCAATTTTTGAGATTATTCCTGTTACAAGGATAAATAATCCAAAAGAAGCAAGGAATGTGACTGATTTGAGCTATTTCCATGTGAACTATGTCAAGAGAAAATTGAAAGGGAATATTGCAAGGGAAGTTATTCTTGCAAAGCAGTTTTGCAAAGCCAATGATGTTTACGGGGCTGAGAGCTATGTGAATGGCTTTTCAGGGTATGCACTCGAGTGCCTGGTTATTAATTACAAATCCTTTGAAAAGATGCTAAGAGAACTTGTAAAAGTAAAAGAAAATGATAGATTAATCATTGACTCTGGGAAGAAGTTCAAGAAAAAATCAGATATCCTGTTTGAGCTTAATGAGAGCAAGCTTGGAAGCCCAATTATCCTTATTGATCCAACTTGGAAAGAAAGAAATGCCCTTGCAGCTTTAAGCAGAGAAACATTCAGGAAATTCCAGGAAACGGCATCCAAGTTCCTAAAGAAGCCAAGCAAAGATTTCTTTATTATCAAGGAATTTGATGCTTCTGAGTTCAAGAAGAAAACAAAGAAAGGAGAGCAGTTTGTATCCTTGTCAATTGAAACAGACAGACAGGAAGGAGATATTGCAGGGACAAAAATGAAAAAGTTTTCCAACTACATAAGCAAGGAATTGGCAAAGTATTTTGAAATTATTGACAAGAAGTTTGATTATAAAGGAGGAAAGAGAGCAGATTTTTACATTATTACCAAGCCAAAGAAAGAAATCATAAAAATAGGGCCTCCAACAAGCTTTGAGAAGCATGCTGCGGCATTCAGGAAGCAAAACAAAAAAGTCTATGAAAAGAATGGAATCCTGTACGCAAGAATAAAAATCAATTTCACGGCAAAAGACTTTTTGAGAAAATTAGAGAAAAATTATAGCAGAACCATTAAGGGAATGGGAATTATTGGGTTGAAGATAAATTAATAATTATAGTGGCTGAAAACCCTCTGCATATTGGCAAGTTTTATCAAAAAGCTGACATTTCTTTGATTCTTTATCATATTCTGGGCAAATTATTTGTGTTGCTTTTCCAACACCAGGACAATCGCTAATTTCAATAAGAACTTCCAAATCAGGAGTACTGCCAATGCACTCTTTAGCAAAGTGTCTGTTCAATGTTGGGCATTTGGTTGATATGACTGTCATTTTATTTAATCCTTGCCATTTCGCATAGAACTGTCAATTATATTTGTAAGGGATTCTGTGAAGAAAGGCGAATCAAGCCAGACACCGATTTCCTCTTCAGATGTTTCGGGTGTTACCATGAAAAGAACTTCTTTCCTGTCTGCCACGAAAACACGGGCATTAGAATCAATTGCCTTTGCCTTCAAGCCATATTTGGCATTTATCTTTTTTATTTTTTCAGGGTCACCTGAAAGTGATATTTTGAGCCTTATATTGTTCTTATTTAACTTTTCAAGAGCAGATGATAAAACTCTTGACTTGTCCTCAAAATCAAGAACAGATGTGCATATCAATGCTTCTTTCCTGGCGCTTTCCAAAAGCTCACGAATTCTTGAGAGAATATTTGGACGACCTCTAATAGAACCAGCAATTTCGCTTGATTTTATTGGGGATATGCCAGAATTATGGAGTTGTTCAAGCTCTGCATATTCTTGAGTGTCTTTCAAGGATGCAAGGGACTTTATTTTATCCTGAGCCTCAAGCATTGCTTTTGACTTTATTTTTTCTATAACCTCTGTAGGCTTGACAGAGATATATTTTACGGGCTTGCCAATCTTTGTTATGGCAAAACCTCTCTTTTCGAGAGACTCGAGAACGTCATAAGTCCTGCTTCTCGGAACTCCAGAAAGCTCGGCTACTTCGCCTGCAGAGGCAATTCCCTTTGAAAGCAATGCTAGCCAAACCTTAGTTTCGTAAATATTAAGATTAAAGTATTCCTTTATTCTTTTCACTAGTTCTGGTTTTATTATCATTCTTAGATGACAAATAACTCATATATAAACCTTTCTGTTGTACCCATTCAATAGTTACAACAATAGCAAGGTTTAAAAGAGAGCTGAAAATAAGGCTTTATAGACGGTGAAAATGGCAAGCGTGGAGTCTAATAGAAGTATTGGAGGATGCAAACTGCCCCAAGAGCAATGAAGCATCCTGCTGAGATGAAGGGCATTGCCGGATAGAACTTGCCTTTCTTTGATATATAGAACAGGAATGCGAGAGCAAGGGTGGCTCCAAGAGAGACTATAAGCGCGCTTGCCATACCCATTTCCCTAAGCACGACTCCTGCAAGGATTATTGGGAAGACAACATCCCCGCCACCGAGAATTGCAAGATTTACCTTTATATTCTTAACAACAGCTCCTTTCTTTTCCTTCAGTTTTCTTGCAAGCTCTGCTCCTTTCTTGTTCATGTAAGGTATGAAAAAGCCCGAGAATACCTTAAGATTCTGTATCTGGTATTTTGCCATCTTCTGCATGAAGCCCGCATGCCAGACAGCATAAATATCATAGGCTGAAATCAATATAAGCAAAAGAACGACTGTCCAGATGCTCAGAAGAGGGACAAAAATAACTGCAATTCCCGGATAAATTAATAGTTCGGTGAGATTGTGCATAAGGAGATTCCTGCCGAAGACTTTTATGTATGCCACAGGGAGGGCAATCAACGCAGAGATAAAAGAAGGCAGGCTCATCGTAAAAAAGCCAAGCACTATTGAAAAGTTAGCGAGAGACGTGTTAAGAAAAGCCGCATTTATTGTTATGCCCAAGGCAAGAACTATTACTACAAAGAACCATAATCTTAGGAAAAGTTCTGTCCTGAATTTCATAAGGAGAAGCATCAAGACAACTGCGATTCCTATTGCAATAATTATTGAGAAAAGGCTGCTTGTTGGATTAACATTCTGCGGCGGGCTCATACCATATGGAATATTGTCGTTATGCATGAAATAAATATTAACAACAGCCAACCCTATGATTTGTGTTACCAAGAACATTCCAAGAAGCAGCAGGATGATTTTTATTGAGTGTTTCATTATCTCTTTAGTTATTTTGAGTTTATATTTATTACTTTAGCCTTATGGTCTCAAGGTTTTTTGGCACATTGGTCTCTATCTTGTTTAATCGGTATAACGAAGAAGCAAGGTCAAGGCATTTTGAAGCTTCACCGTGATTAATTATTATCTTCTTTGGCCGTGGGTTCATTCTGCTTATGTATTGAATCAGCTCATTTCTTCCGGAGTGAGCGGATAAACCTGAAAGCGTCTCTACTTGGAGTTTAACATGCACTTTTTCCCCATTATTGTCAATCATTATAATTTCTTTTGCCCCTTCTTGAACCTGCCTGCCCAAAGAACCCAGAGCCTGATAACACTTGAAGATTATTAGATTATTTGGACTGTCTGCGAGATTCCGGAAATATTCTACTGATGCACCGCCATTTAACATTCCAGAAGTAGCGATAATGATGCAGGGGCCCCCTTCAATTACTTCTTGCCTTTCGGTTGGGCTTCCCACTCTCTTAAGTATGTCAGATATGAAAGGATTATTGTCTTGGAAGACCTGATTTCTAACTGAAGAGCTTAGAAAATCAGGATAAGCTGTGTGAATTGCATTTATATCCCATATCATACCGTCAACATATATGGGAACATTTGGCAGTTGCCCTGTTCTAACGGCCTCCTCAACCTGAAGAACTGTTTCCTGCGCGTGCCCTAATCCAAGCTCTGGAAGAAGAATCTTGCCTTTTCTTGCTATGACTGCCTTTGCCAATTCAATAAACTTTGACTCGGTCTCCTGCCTTGGCGGAAGAATATCATTTTTTGAGCCGTATGTTGATTCCATTATTACTGTCTCAACGCGGGGAAAATGATTTATTGCAGGGTCTAACAGGCGGGTTTTTGAGTATTTCATGTCGCCACCATAGACAAGGTTATGCAATCCATTGCCAATGTTGATATGTACTTGAGCTGAGCCAAGAACATGCCCTGCATTGTATAAAGTTACTCTAATATCGGGAGTTATATCTGTGACTTCACCATAGTCCAGACAAATTGAATGCCTAACCATTTCTTTTATGTCCTCGGCGCGATAAAGGGGAGAGGCTGCCTGCTTGTATGCGACTCCGACAAAATCCAATCCAAGAAGGGCAGCAATATCCCTTGTTGGAGCAGTCATGTAGCATGGGCCTTTGTAGCCCATCTTGTAGAGATAAGGCACAAGACCAGAATGATCAAGATGGGCGTGAGTAATTATTATTGCATCAACTGAATTCAAATCGCCAATCTCTGCAACATCGAGATAAGGGAATTTTTCTGCGCCTTCAGATATTGCGGGATTGATTCCGCAGTCAAGGAGAATTTTTGATTTTGGAGTATGCAGAAGGAAACAGGAACGCCCGACCTGGCGCCCGCCGCCAAGGGTTGTAACTCGAACCCACATATCCATTTTCTCAGGGTTCCACTCGTTGTAAATTTTTCTCCCTATATCATTAAGGAATTTTCTTCGGTAGTTATTGTTTGCATAGAGAACAGAACGTATTTTTTCAGTTATCTTTGAAGGGATTGCCGGGCTTCGCTGCACAACAGGGGACCACATTGTTGATTTTTTTACATCATTTAGAATTGAGCCCATCTTGCCAATCACAAGCCCTGGCTTCTTAGCTTCTATTATAACTGTGCTTCTTTGGACATCAAAAATTATGTTTGTTATTTCCGCTTCCTCAGGAACAATGCCTTTTATTGTCTTTTCAGTCTCAATCTCTGAAGCAAGAATTGATGTTTCTGCGCGCAGCTCTATTCTTTTCTTAATCTTATCAACTATTTCCTTTATCTTTGATTCCCCTGTCTTGAAAAATTCCTTGTTGTCAGTGTAGAGAACTATGTTTGCGCCTTCAAAAGTTGCATCGCTAACAAGTCTTGGCAATTCTTCCTTTATATTCTTCAAAATGTCCATCTTTTGCTTTAATCTGTATAGATTTATTATTTATATTCTGCAACGATTTCCTCAGAAACCGCATGCTTTATCCCATCTTTAGTTATGGCGAATATGTCGATTCCGTTTCCAGAGGCAGAATCTCTCTGGGTTGAAGATTTTAGGCATTCTTTTGCAAGTTCGATTGCTTCCTTGACAGTCATGTCTTTCTTATACTGCCTCTCCAAAAGTCCAAGAATGTAAGGCATTCCTGACGAGAAATTAGCATCATATTGTTTCACCTGGTAAACTCCGCCAGCCGGTTCAATTGTATATAATTCGACCTTGCCATCTTCATCTACCCCGGCAATAAGAGTTCCGACAATATTCATTAGCATAGCAGGAACTCTAATGTTCCGGTAAGTCATCATTGCAAGAAGGTGTGCAGCTTCTTTTATAGTCGGTCTTACTTTTGTAGCTAGTTGTTTTAGCCTTAGTTCTGCTGCAATTAACTTATTGGTTAATTGCGCGTCTGCAACTCCCCCCGTATAAGCAACGAGAACATAATCATTTACTTTTATGAGCTTTTGATAATTCTTATCCATAATTAGGTTTCCGGAAGTAACTCTCCTGTCGCCGCCCATAATAACGCCATCCTTGCAGACTATTCCCACTAATGAGGTGTTTGATTTCAATATTGACTTGTTAATATCTTCGTTCATAAGAAGTTAGAACCTCTATAGATTTTGGATAGAAAAATAGTATTTAAGTTTTTTGGTTTTGATTATTTTCAGTATTTTG
>CAYGYN010000014.1:0-6084 GCA_964354195.1 Candidatus Woesearchaeota archaeon
ATTATTGAAAATGTTTTAATCCTTACTGCCGCTGCTGCTTTCGGTGGTGCTTATTTAATCTTGGACTTTATTATTGTATGATGGATGATTTAACACCCCAACAGAAAGAAGTTCTCCTGATACTCTCCGAAGAATGCTCTGAGGTGATCCAGGCGATCTCTAAGATCTTCCGGTTCGGCATTGATACGGATTGGAATGGAGAAGTTAACAGAGAGCATCTAGCACTTGAATTAGGGGATTTACAGTGTATGATCGATTTATGTAGAATAACAGAGATTGTTGATGGAGCTGATATAAATAAAGCAGCAGAAGCCAAATACAATAAGTTACAGGTTTGGTCAACAATTTTTAAATAAGTGCTTGACTGTTTTCTCTAGTTAAGGTATAATGAATCATAAGTTAATTAAATCTGGAAAGAAAAATGCCTGTAATATTATATAAAATGTTAGTTGCTGAATTCAATGGTCAAATCTATCGATTAAAAAACCATGAGTTGAAAGGTATTTCTTTTGAGAAATTTGATATGCCTGATGGTCGTTATGTTGATTTGGATGAAGAGCAGTTAGCAAAAGAATTTACTGATCTTGAAAAGTATTATATGGAACTGTTGTTTGATCAATAAAAATTATATTCTCATCGTCTAGTGGTTAGGACGCTCTGTGGGGGAAAACGTGGGTTCGATTCCCATCGGCAGGCATTACTGCCGTGGTCTAGAGGTTAGGACGTTCTGAGAGGAGTAACACAGGTTCGAGTCCTGTTGAGAATACTTTAAGAAACACATTGGTTTAGATGCGCATCTAGTAAATGGCAAAGACCAACAGTAATGTCCAGTGTGTTTCTTTAAGATTTGGGGTCTACCAGTGGTAGAAGTCCGTATCCGTATCGCCCGGATTATAATAGGCGACCATAAATTATTGCGGAATATTTTAATAGTAGAATGCTGGTCTCATAAGCCAGAGATCTTGGTGCAATTCCTTGTTCCGCTACCAAATTTTGGTCCTTTAGCTCAGTTGGTTAGAGCGTCCGACTCATAATCGGAGGGTCGTAGGTTCGAGTCCTACAGGGACCACCAAATTTTAAGTTAGAAGTGTAATGGTTGCATGCAGGTCTCCAAAACCTTGCGGACACGGGTTCGATTCCCTGCTGGCTTGCCAAATTAAAGTGCTTGACCTTTCTCTCTCGTTAAGGTATAATGAATCTTAACTTGGAGAAACTTATGAAAACTGTATTGAAATATGTTGGGTTGGTTGTTGCTAATATCTTTGTTGCTGGTGTGTTTGTTTATATCTTATTTTTTTAATAATATTGCTTAAATTCAGGAAAATATTTCGATAAAGTATGTTTCGGATAAGATTTTTGAGTTTCAATTATAGAAAAGAATTTCTTTTTTCTGTTATTTGAGTTGACTAAATTTTGCTCATTCGTCATTGGTTTATGTGGTTTATGTGAATAAGATTTACCTTTTCTTGCAGCAGATATATTTGCTCTGTGTTCTTCAGAAAATGGTGCTCGTATTTTTCCTTTGTTAGAGGCAGATATATTTGCTTTGTGTTCTTCAGACTTAGGTTTGGTGTTCTTTCCTTTGTTAGAGTAAGATATATTTGCTATGTGTTCTTCAGAAAAAATTGTTCCTGGTGGAGTTCCGTCTAGTCCATTTTCTGGTTTTTGATTAGCCCAATCGTCTGATTCAACTATATTATTTTCTTTAGAAAAATGTAGTGCAATATCAACAATTGATTTATCATGATATAACTCAGAGACCCATATTGTTTCAACAAACTGCTTGCCATGTTTTTTTATATGTCGTTGCCAATGTTTTCCTGATCCATTATATTTTATTGGATCTTTTGTTGTTTTACCGAAATATTTTAATCCAGTAACTGAATGTTTTTTGATGTAAAGATAGGTTGGTGTAATTGGCGTATAAGTATTTGTGCTGGTCATATAGACTCCTGTTTATGTAAAGAATGATTAGAGCTTCTGGATGTTAGAGCATCGCGAGAGGCATTTTTATTGCATTAGTATTTAGTAAATAAAAGAGCTTGACCTTTGACTGATGATACGGTATAATAAATCTTAAGTTAATGAATCTGGAGAGAGAAAAATGAATAACGGTAAACTGATTAAAAATGATCTTCCAAACTATCGCGACTATATGAGCGGTGAGCCTACACGTAAATGGTCGATTTATCTTGGTGATAAATTCCAGGACTTGTTCGACAAATATACAACAAAAGCTGCTGCTGTAGCTGATGCTAAAAAATACGGAATTAAATTAGTTTAATAAGTGCTTGACCTACTGATACCACTAAGGTATAATTGATTCAAGGTTAGGGAATTGTCTCTAACCAAAAAAAACTTTCTGGAGAGAAAAATGAATTTTAAAACTGCTGCTGTTGAAATGTATCCTGAAATCCTTGAGTCTGGTACCATTACCAGAAAACAAGCCCAAACTGTTTGTCAACAAACTGGTGCTAAATGGCCAGGAAATATTATCCATATGGATAATTCTGTTGGTCGTGGTGTCTTTACTTTCTCTGCTAATCTGGAAACTGATTCTATTGCTTTGGTCGCTAAGATTGAAGAAACTGATGAAGAATTGGATACTCGAATCTCTGAGACCTACGAAACTCTTGATACTTTGGTTGAAGCTGTGGCTGGTAATAAAGTTAACAGTCTGATTCTGGCTGGTGCTGCTGGCTTGGGTAAATCTTATGAAGTGAATAGAATTCTTAACGAAATCAATAAAGGTGAATATGGATTTATCTTTCACCGTGGATACCTTCGTGCCACCCACTTATTCAGATTGCTTTGGGAAAACAAAGAGAAAGGTCAAACTGTTGTAATCGATGACTCTGATGCTGTATTCTCTGATGAAACTGCTCTAAATATTTTAAAGGCAGCTCTAGAATTAAAACCATCTAGAACTGTTTCTTGGGGTTCTGAGAAAGTATTTTTAGATGAAGACGGTCAAGAAATTCCTAGATATTTTCAATATCAAGGTAATGTGATTTTCCTGACCAACTTGAACTTTTCTGAGATGGCTTCTGGCAATTCTAAAAATGCGCCACATTTAGCTGCTCTTGAATCTCGTTCATTAGTTCTTGATCTTAAAATCAAAACTAAAAGAGAAATCCTAGCTAAGATTAAACAAACCATTAAGAAAGGTATGTTAAATGACAAAGGATTATCTGATTCTGAGCAACAAGAAATATTATCGTTCGTAATTGATAATGCTGATAAAATGAAAGAATTGAGTCTCCGCTCGGTCGAAAAGCTTTCGGTATTATTCTTAATGAATAAATCAAACTGGAAACCTTTAGCAAGAACTGTAATGCTTCGTTAAAGAATAACTGAATCGTTGAGCACCTTTGATATCGAAACGACTCTCTCCGTCTAGATATTATTGTGTTGCTCCGGTTCGTTGTAGGTATTGTATCGAGATTCTCTCCCTCGGTATAATATCATAAAAAACCACTAAGAGTATTTCTCTCCGGTTGTTATCTTAGTGGTTGTATTATCGGGCTGTCGTCAGCCACTTTGAATCAAATAAAATCTCCTCTCCAGAATTTTATTTGATTCTACTTATTTTCTCCAGCTCCATGCATGGGAGCTGAGGTTTGATAGGGTGTAAGAATATTATACCAGTGATCTTCTCCAGAATCACACTATTAGGCTGGTCTTTTCGGTGGCTCAGGGACTCTCCAGCTCTGGGCTGCCAACCTTATTGCTCATAGCAATTCCTCTGATGCTGCAGTTACTTTTGTCTGCAGCTCCTCTTTTCTTCCTATTCCTTCTATACAAATCAATAAGTTATAATCCTCAAAGCGATCCAGTTTTCCTGCAGTATCATTCAGGTAACTATACCCGTGTTACACGAAAGAAGCAAGCACAGGAGCAATAATAAAGTGCTTGATCTTTTGGAGCTGATAAGGTATAATGAATCATAAGTTAATGAATTGAACGAAGTTTTACTGGAGAGAAAAAATGACTAGAGAAGAAAAATTTAAAGAAGAACTTAAAGCTCTTCTGAAAAAATATGATGCAGAGATTTATCTTGCAGATTCTGGTCGTGATCAGTGGCAACCGGATTATATGATAGCATTTTATGGTAATGCAAAATGGGACAAAGATGGCGGTGGTCTTATAGACGACGAATTTGAGTTTACTGGACGTTATTTTGATGGCGGAGAATAACATGAAATTTGATATTAAAGTTGAATTCCTTGTTACTGGTAAATGGTTACCGAAACCTTGTTTGATGGCGACTTATAGTAATTTTGATGAAAACGTTACTGCTCTCCTTAAAGAAGAATGGGAAGACAAAGGTTTTCGTGTAACAGTAACCGAATCCAACGGAGAATAAAATGTCATACGAAGAATTTATAGAAAAATACGGTGATGTTGTCGTTACCTTCAGTTCTTATTACAAATATTGTTTTCGGTACAAAGCAGTTCTTGAGAACGATTGTCAGCTTATTGTAGAAATAGGTGGTGATGCTGATGAAATTTATCGTCAGGAAGTTATGGCAGGTGATTCCTATACTGTCAGCGAATTACAACCCAAGGGTGGATGGATGAATGATCAAAGTGGTTTTACTGTAGAAACTTTTTACTTTGATTAAGTGCTTGATCTTTTCTCTCCAGTAAGGTATAATGAATCATAAGTTAATGAAACTGGAGAGAAAAATGAAAAAATTTAAATTTGCTAACTCACAAAAGATGAAAGTAATCGTAGACGGAATATCTTTCTACACCACTGTTAATCAAATCAGAGCAGGAGTTGGTCAAAACTCGAAATTGAATATGCAAGTCAATAATTTATTGATATGCCTTGAAGCAAAATGCAAAGTCGATGATGTAATTTTAGGTATTGGTGGAAGATTAACTGATAGTTGGAATATTCAGTTAGATGTTTATGCTTAATTAGAGAATAACATGAGAACTGATATAATTGAAAAAGTGATTGCTCTTATACACCAAAAACGGTATAATGAATCTTAACTTGGAGAAACTTATGAAAAAAGAATTAAATAAAAAACCTAGTTCTTTAATGCCCGAATGGAAAAAACGGGAAATTGAAAACTTAAATCGTGTTCTTGAAGAACATGCGAAATTACCACCCGAGCAGCCAACCGAACCTTGGGACTGTTAAAATAAACGAGATAGTTTAGACGGAGGACGTCGGTGATCGAATCCGACTTGACGTATTTGTTCGCGGCTTAACACGGGTGGTGCCGATGCGGCTATAGGATACGTGACTGCTATACAGTTACCGCTGTTGCTGGTGCAAACCCAGCTCCTCCGTCTAAACTATTTTAAAGTGCTTGCTTCTTAGTTCCTGTTACGGTATAATTGATTCAAGGTTGGGGTTTTCCTAATCACTAATTCTCCGGAGAGAAAAATGAACGTATCTGAAGTTGAAGCTAAAATTATCCTTTTAAAAGAACTTGCTAAAGAAGCTGGTTTCACCCAACAAAATGAACTGGCTTCTTTACGATGCTGGTTGTATAATCGTCACCGAGGTCCAGGAATGATGGAACTTACTGTAGAAGCATTTCAATAAGTGCTTGCTTCTTAGTTCCTGTTACGGTATAATGAATCTTAAGTTAATTGGAGAGAAAAATGACTGATATTATAACTAGACCATCTTTTAACACCGTAGAAGAAGCGTGGCAATGGGTTGATGAACAGGATTTGGAATATGCTGATAATCATCGCTTCGCTTACACAGATGACAATATAGCATTGGAACAATATGAAAATCAACAATTTCGTGGGTGTTGTGGGTCTTTCGATTCTGTTATTGAAGTAAATGGAAGAAGAGCTTATATCGGGTGTAATTATGGTCATTAAAGTGCTTGACCTTCTGGACCCAGTAAGGTATAATTGATTCAAGGTTGGGGTTTTCCTGATCATTAATTCTCTGGAGAGAAAAATGAAATATAATATTAAAGTTGTAAATATGGTTGCTGCTGGCGTATGGCCAAGAGCTGAAGTTGTTGGGTCTTTTCTAAACAAAGATGTAACAGAAACTTCCCTCCTTAAAAAGGAATGGGAAGCCAGAGGTTTTAATGTAGTTGT
>CAYGYN010000015.1:0-3267 GCA_964354195.1 Candidatus Woesearchaeota archaeon
CTCGACCCGGCAGTCTCCATCCTCATTTCATTCTTCATCGGGTACGCTGCGATCACCATCCTGAGGGAGAGCTCCATGGTCCTGAGCGATGCTGCGGCGATCCCGGTAGACGAGATTAAACAGGTCGTGCTTTCCATCAAGGGCGTGAAGGAATGTCACAAGATCCGCAGTCGGGGGTGTTCATACGATATTCATATCGATCTCCACGTACTGGTTGATCCATCCATGGATGTCCACAAAGCCCACCACCTCTCCTATGCGATCGAAAACAAAATAAAGAGGAGCTTTCAGGGGGTGATTGATGTGGTGGTCCACCTGGAACCATTAGAGGAGAAGTAAGACGGGAAAGTCCAAAAGATGCCCAAACGCCTCAATCTGATCATCCTACTTTTTACCAGCAACCTTATCTGTTACCTAGACAGGATTAACATAGCGATAACAGCGGGGCTGTTGAAAAACCCCAAAACATGTAGCTTCAGGATAACAAAATAGTATAATGCAGGCAAACAGTTTTTCTGGAGTGCATATGATAGGGAGAAAGAACCGAGAGCAGAGGACGTTATTTATAGCAGGAGACATTGAACAGTTTATTCCTGAAGATCACATATTAAAGCGAGTAGATAGCATACTTGATCTGAACTGGTTACGTGATGAAGTGCGGGAGTGTTACTGTGAAGATAACGGACGTCCAGGGATAGACCCGGAAGCAGCAGTGCGACTGATGCTTGCCGGGTTTTTTCATGGGGTAGTCCATGATCGGAAGCTGATGAGAGAAGCACAGGTAAATCTAGCGATCCGGTGGTTTGCCGGATACAGTTTGGAGGATGAATTGCCGGATCATTCCAGCCTGAGCCGGATACGGCAGCGATGGGGAGCAGAACGGTTTAAGAAAATATTCCAACGGAGTGTAAAGGCGTGTATTGAGAGAGGGTTAGTAAGTGGTGAGACGGTTCATATAGATGCGACATTGATTCGGGCAGATGTATCGTGGGAAAGCATTACCGAGAGACATGCAGAGACGGTGGTAACAGAGAATGAAACGGAAGAAGATACCGGGTCAAACAATTCAGAGGGACGGAGGATGGGACGTCCGCGGATACGGGAGAAGCATCCAAAGAAGGTAAGCATAACCGATCCGGATGCAACGCTGGCAACGTCGCGAGGGGATTTTCACCTTGAGCCTTCATACAAACAGCATACAACAGTAGATGACAAAGCTGGTGTGATAGTGGATGTTGAGTTGACCACAGGAGAAGAGAACGAAGGGCAGAGACTCATTGAGACAATAGATCGTGTAGAGAATACGACGGGCAGGAAGTTGCAACAGGTTACCGCTGATGCCAGTTATGCACATGCAAGGAATTATGAAGAACTCGAGCGTCGAGAGGTTGATGCAATAATACCGCCGCAGCGGGAGCGAAGCAAAGACAAGCGAATACCGATCAGGCGATTCAAATATGATGGAAGACATCATCTGGTTAAATGTCCTGGGGGGAAGATATTAAGTCGCACAAGTCAGCGGGGAAATGGGTTGGCATACACGGCTAAGACCTCTGATTGTGCAGCGTGTGTTTTGCGTGAACGGTGTTTACCAGAGACAGCAAAAGTGAGGACAATAGTAATTGTAGAAGGTTATGAGGCGTTGTTACGAGCACGGAGAAGGAAACAGCAGGGGTGGGATGAGAACACTCAACGAGTATATAATCGGCACAGGAGTCGGGTTGAGGGTGTACATGGAGAAGGGAAAACGCAACATGGGTTGCGACGGGCAATACGACGGGGATTGGTTAATGTAGCCATTCAGGTATACTTGATAGCAGCGGTGATCAACTTGAAACGGTTGGCAAGGGGTGGTGCCATTTTATATCCTTCTTCTTGGCATTTCAGACAGGTATCGAGACTTATTTATTGCTTTGTGTCAACTATTCAGGAATTTTTGAATCTCAGGATGGTACAGTTCGTCCCAATAAGAACTTAAAGGAGGGTTTTTCAACAGCCCCACAGCCCCGGTTATCATGAAAGAACTGGAATGGGACCCGGCAGCTCTCGGGGTTATCCTTTCGTCCTTTTTCTGGGGGTATACCTTACTTCAAATCCCCGGAGGATGGCTTGCTGACCGCTTTGGGGGAAAAAAAATACTCGGAATTGGGGTGCTCTGGTGGTCTCTGTTCACGATGGCTACCCCACTTGCCAGAACAGTTGGTTCCATGGCAGCTTTTCGTGCCTGTATGGGCCTGGGAGAAGGTGTCAATTTCCCCTCAATCCAGAGCCTTATGTCAAAATGGATCCCTGCGGGAGAACGCTCACGGGTAATGGGTTTTACTCTCTCGGGAATTTCCGTTGGAAATATCATAGCCTTTCCTCTGGCAACAGTAATCATGTCCACTCTTGGGTGGTGCTCTGTTTTCTATCTGTTCGGCCTTCTGGGTTTTGTCTGGTGTGCATTCTGGATCTGCCTTGCAGCAAACCGGCCGGAAGAACATACATCAATCAAACCGCAGGAACTTGAATATATCCAGGCATGCCGACCGGAAACTGCACCGGTTAAACAAATCCCGTGGAAGATAATCCTCTCAAAAGTCGAAGTCTGGGCTCTTGTCATTAACCATTTCTGCGTGAGCTGGGGATTCTTCATGTTTCTCACCTGGCTCCCCACCTATCTGATGAAAGCACATGGCTTTTCTCTCAAAGAGATGGGCATATATTCGATGTTTCCCTACTTGGCCATGGTCATAGGAAGCAATGGCTCAGGCTGGATGGCTGATTATTGTATAAAGCGAACAGGAGATATAACCCGTATTCGAAAGGTATTTCACTCAGTCAGCCTGCTGAGCGCAACCCTCTTCCTGATCCTTTTAGCCCGGGCTGATGCGAAATGGGAAGTAATTGCCCTGATTACCCTGGCGCTGGGCATGCTGTCCATGACCGGGAGTACCACCGGACCAAATGCCATGGATATCGGGCCCCGCTATGCAGGAATCATTATGGGTATGCAGACAACGGCTGGAAATATTGCTGGAGTCATTGTTCCTGTTGTAGTAGGCATAATCGTTTCCCTGTACAACCGCTGGGACCTGGTTTTTTATATAGCAGCAGGGGTATTGATAATCGGCGCTGTGGTGTGGAACCTGTTTGCAAGCGGGGGACAGGTGCTGTATTGAAAAGTTATTGATTCATCCCCACACACATGGAGGGCATTGTTTACTATGTAACTTCATGTGGATATTTTAAAAACGTTCCGGTTATCGATGATGTCGTGGGTGGGCA
>CAYGYN010000016.1:0-8597 GCA_964354195.1 Candidatus Woesearchaeota archaeon
ACTTTTTCAGGAGAATTCCTTTTCCAAACATCAGTTATTTTTTGATTTTCTATTTTCATATCACCAAAAGATTTAACATAAGTCTCTGAAACAGGATTATAAATAATCCCATCATCAATCTCTTTTTTCTTTTCTCCAATCAACTCTTTTATCTTAACAATATTTCCATCACTTAATTGTATAATTGTATTTCCATCAACACATTTTCCGCTGCTTCTTGTTCCAGCCACAAGGAGAGTTCTATTCCCGTCAATCATGAAGCTCAATAACCCTGCTGCAAACGAGTTCAACATCTTCTTGCTTATGAAAAGGGGCAATGTCCACGGCTCATCCCTATGCCTTCTTATTGCATAGCCCAACCCATATGGAGATAATGGCTGTGTTATCGCAGCAACTCTCGCTCTTGCATTCCCAAAAGACAAATCAGTGTCCAAAACAGGATTTGCTTCATCAAGCGGCCTTCCAGACTGCAATCGGAGTTTTGCAGCCCACGAATCAGCATCTTCATAGCTCGGAATTATATTAGTAGAACACTCGTCATACTTCTCATGTCTGACAAATATGGGATTTTGTGCAATCGGTGGATTAAGCACAATATCCTGCAGTCGTGTATCCATCAATAATATTTCTATCAATCCAAAGCCAATGGTGTATCTCACGAGTATTCTTGCAAGCTTTGTCAATTCCCTATGATTTAAATCGATATTCTTTGTCTTTGACAGCTCGCTAATCAAATCCCTAGAAATATTAAAGAAAACCTGTCTTGTCTTCTCAGGATCCGTAAACTCCTCTGCCTTTGGTCTGTGCTCTATGAGAACATTTCTTGCAAGATTCAAGAGCATATGCTGCTCTTCAGTCAGAGCATATTCAGGAGGCATTATATGATAGAAATATTTTGGCTCATCCGGCCTCTTCAATATAGTTACGGGAATTGTCTCTGACTCTGACTTTATTTCATACTGATCAATGAATTCAGCATCTCTTGGCAATTGTGCAACCAATCGAGTAAATGTGAAATTAGGTAGAATATCTGCTCTGAATATTGTCCGGTAAAGTTCCCTGTTCCCAATCACGTAATCTGCGAGTAAACTCAAAGTCATCCTTATCAGTTTGGAATTCTCAACCATCCCAAAAAATCTCTCCAGCACGCGTATGTAATTTATCAGCCCCGATTTATTTACAATCTGCCCGCTTTCAAGCTGCACTCTCAAACTCTTTAATTTTTTCTTAAGCTCGAGATAACAAGCTATGGGGTCCTGCCTCAATATAGTCAATAAATAAGTCAGCTCAGCATGAATCTCAGGAACATTCCCAAAAAGCATCAATTTCTCTACAGAAAGAATTGCCTCCTGCTTCGAGAGGAAATTGTATATTGAAGCTATCTCGCTCAGCAACGATATCTGCTCAAAAGGATAATTGTAGTTTCTCTGCTGTACAAATATTATCCTTGAAACATTTGGATTCTCAATAAGCGAGTCAACAGTTCTTGCCATTACTGCAGGATTGTCTGCAATTGAAGGCACAAATGGTGCATTGAGATAGTTAACATACATTACGTCCTCGCCAGATGTCCTCTCTATATCTATTGAATAAAGCGGCGAGCCCTCTTTGAAAAGCATCTTTTAATCATTCACCTCATAAAGACATAAAAGAACACGATTAAATAGATTATGGTTATACCAATTAGGAACTATTTTAAACTCCAAAAAATTAAATATTCTATGGCAGAAGAGGTAATGCAGGAACAACCTTCTCTCGATATTAGCATTCGTCTTAGAGATTTGGAGGAGAGGAACAGGCTAATAAGAGACCGAGTCCTCCTGCTCGGGCAAAGCGTCATAGAAGAGCGCGACAAGAGTTTCCGCGAGTTGCAGGAAATGAAATCCTCAGTTATCAAGCTAAAAGAGGATGTCTCCAGGCTCAAGGAACTTATGCAAAGAGTAGCTGAACAGATATCAGGCATGTCCCGTAAAGAGGAGTTGTTAATATTGCAAAGGCAGTTTGACCTTATGAGAAAAGGCTCATAAAGCATAATATTTTAAACTCCTTTGAATACAAAATAGAAAGAGAGTAAAAATGACAGTCTTAACAGATATAAAGAGGATGCAGGTTGAAGGAAAAACCGAAGCAGAAATACTTTCCACTTTGAAGCAGCAAGGTGTTTCCCCAAGAGAGATTACCGAGGCGCTTTCTCAATCAAAAATAAGGGAAGCAGTTGCAGGAGAATCACCTTATGGAAATCCAGAAGCAGCGCTAATGCCTCCCCAGGAGCAAGCCGCCCCTGCAGAAGAAATGGTGCCCTCAGTTGCAGCCCCTCAAGGACGAGAGAACTATCCTCAGCCATATGAACAGCAATATCAGCAAGCACAAGCACCAGCTCCCCAGCAGCAACCCCAATACCAGCAATACCCTCAGCAATATGAACCGCAATATCAAACATATCAGCCCCAGCCACAAATGGGCGCAATAAGCCCGGACACAATCACAGAAATTTCAGAGCAGGTTGTTGCAGAAAAGCTCTCCCCTCTGAGAAAAGACATTGAAAAAGTCATAGATTTAAAAACAACCATGGAATCAAAGATGGAATATCTTGATGAGAGATTAAAAAGGATAGAAAAGATAATTGACCTCCTTCAGCTCTCAATAATGCAAAAAGTCGGCGAGTACATAACAAACATAGATGACATAAAGAAAGAAATCACAGAAACCCAGAAATCATTCAAAGCCATGGTTCCTGGTTTGCCAGCAAGTTCAAAAGAAGAAAGAGCAGAAAAGCCAAAGAAGCTCAAAGACGAAGTTCCTTAAACCTCTCTCAAGCAATCCTAATTCCAACCAAAAATAATTTCTAACCCCTTCCAACCTCGCAGGTATTTGATAATAACTCGTCCCAAATCAAATAACTATTTCGTCTTTACAAGAATCCAGCTTACTATTGCGCTCAATACAAGAAGCAGCAATGCCCCATAAACCTTAGGTGAAGAAACCCAATCTCTGAGTGTGTCAACAAAGGGCGTGTCAGAGAATGTGAAATAAGCAGACACAAGGAACAGGATAATCAAGGCAATCACAAAAACAATTCCAATGCCTTTGTGGAATCCCTCCGGTATTTTTCCCGCAAACCCCATCAGCATAAGCACAAATACCAGGCAGAGAAGCATCACCGCAAACCATGGAGTGATTCTCACAACATACTCTCTTGCGCTTGTAACCCCGACAAAAATAATAGCCATGAGAAAAGAAGTAACAAGCTGTATGAACTTGTTTTTCCCAAGAACCTCTGTTTTCATCAAAAGCGCAAATACAACAGTAAATACAAGAAGAAAACTTACAATCGGGAAATAATCCTGCATCCAAGATAAATCAACATTAGTCATTGTTAATTATTTTTGTGTGTCTGAAATTCGCCAGAACTTCCACCCTCAGATTTTGAGGCAACAACTGCAATTATAACCCCAATGAGCAAAACCGCACCGATTATCAATCCAGCATAATCTCCATAGAAGCTTGAAGAGCCAAACCATCCAACAACGTTGAGCGAGCCCACAAGCACAATCATCCATATAACAATGCCGACAGCGGCAATCCCCCACATCCAATATTTAGCCTCTGCCTTATTGATGAACAAGCCAGTCATTATCAATAGTGCAAGAATAACTGCCAATCCCACCCCAAGTCTTGGGAATATCTCTGCGAAGAATGTCTGCATAAAGCCCATTCTTAGCGCCAACAAACCTACAACCAAGGCGATAATTACATGCACGCCCTTGTTCTTGCCAACAATGTTTGTGGCTTCAAGTATGCCAAACACAATTGTGAAAATCAGCAAGAAAGGCAATACATAATCAAACACACCTACATTCTGCCACTGATTCAAGATATCTACAATTGTAACCATAACTCAACTAAAATTAAATTGTTTAAATATGTTTCGCTATCCTGCAATTAAGAAGAAGCGCCTTCTTTCTTCTGCCCACCGCCAAACATCACAGCTACAACAGCAGCAACAATAACCACAATGAAGACTATATTTGCAACCCATGTTGAGCCCTCTCCGCTGAACAAATTGACAACCTTTGGCCAGGCGGGCGTGAAATACAACACGGCAATTATTACTGCAACAGCTGCAACCCCCCCAATTACCCATTTTACTGAATCATGAATCTTGAATTCAGAGCCCTGGAAAGCAAATCCCCATAGCAGGAAGAATATCAATAATATTACCAGGCCCGCAGCAAGGAAAGGAATAAGGCTTACAATCAAGTTGGTCGCATAACCTACAGACACCACAAGCAGGGCAATCACAGCAGCAATTATTGCATCTATCTGTTTCTTCTCTTTCCCGAATATCTGCGCTTTCTGCAGCACCGCAAAAACAAGCGCAAAAACAAGAAGGAAAGGCAAGATTATCTTCTGTATATAAGGATTTGATAGTATAGTTTCAACCATACCTAACATCCTTCTCCTTTATATTTAAACTTTCCCCTCAAATATCTAAAATAAAGAAATCTAAAATATCACAAAACTCTCAGGTTTATTTGTAGTTTTGTGAGACCAAAGAAATCATTTTGTATATATTAACATATATCTAAAGACAGAAGATTTCTTTAGGGTTAACCCAAGTCAACAGTTTCTTGGCTTCCAGATGAAGGCGCTTCCATTGGCTCAACATCCCCTCCGCCAACAGGCAAAGAAGCCTTGTTTACTATGAACACATCACCAATAGCCTTTACAAACTGGTGAGGTATTATTACTCCTCTTGCTCCGCCAATAGAACCCATTATTCCAGAGCTTATTCTTATCTTCCATCCGTCAATCTTGTTGTCCACAAGGTTTACTTCTTCTACCTGTCCGAAATAATCCCCCTCAGACGTATAGACATGTTTTCCCAAAACCTCGCTTATCTTTTTTATCTTAAGCATAATTAAATTCTATTCTGGGGACTATTTATACTTTATGTTTTTTCATAACATACAATGAATTTGCTGGTAGAATACAAATGTTTATAATTCTGGGCAATCCCATAAGGATATGGAGCTGAAAGAGTTTGCCCAAATCCTTGCCGGAGTCTTAATATTTACAGTGGTGGGCAGTTTCTCCTATCTTGTCCTTCAAAACTGGGGAGCGCTCCCAAAAGTCTTCTTATTTTCAGCCATTATCATATTTCTTGCAGTATTCGCAAAAAAATTAGCTGCATATCTTCTTGACTGTGATGTCGAGCACGAAGTCTGGAAATTCTCCCGCTATGGAATCAAGCAGTCCCACTACCTCAAGAAAGAAATTCCTGCAGGGATAATTTTCCCCCTTATTCTCACTTTGTTCTCCTGGGGCATTGTAAAGTTCGGAGCCATTCTTAGTTATGAAGCACGCGCGTTAAAGAAGCGCGCAGCTAAGAGATTTGGCCCATTTAGTTTCTCTGAATTGACAGAATGGCACAATGGATTAATAGGCGCAGCAGGAATGGTTGTCTTATTCCTTCTTGCAATAGTAAGCTATTTGATTAACCAGGAGTACTTGACAAAGCTAACTATCTTCTATGCATTCTGGAACATGATTCCACTGCCAAAATTAGATGGACTGCAAATCTTCTTTGGCTCCCGCGTTCTTTATACAACCCTTGCAGTCGTTGCTCTTATCTTGGCAGTCGGAGCAATCCTAATTCTGCATAATCCTCTGCTCTAATCAAGGATTTTCACTCATCTTAGTAGTAAATTACCTTTTTATATAACTAAAAAGAAATATGGTGATGATAGTACTTGATATTAAAACTACAGGAGAAGATACAAGAAAAGATTCCATCACAAGGCTTGAAGCCTTCGACTTCTCAGGAAACCAAGAGCCATTTTTAGCAGAATGCTCCGAGCGCCCTTCAAAAGATGAACTTACTGATTTTGTTAAAGATTTTCTCGGATGGACTGATGGCTGCCCGAATATAACCCTTGCAGATTACAATCCTTCAATATCAAGAGAGTTCCTAGCAAGAGCTCTTCAAGAATGCCAGCTTAAATCTCCTTTTGGCCACAGGGCAGTTGATTTGCATACCTTGGCATATGTGAGCCACATTAAATCAGGCAAGCAGATGCCAATAAGAGAAAGCCTGAGCAATATAGATATGAACTATATTCTAGGTTATATTGGGCTGCCTAAAACAGAGCAAGGATTGAAAGCAAAAGCCGAGGCATTCTCAAGGTTGATTTACAAAAAGCCGTTGTTTCCAGAGTTTAAAAAAGCACAATTGCCCCCCCATTTTTTCTATCCGCAAAATGAAACAATTGAAGTGGAGAGAATAGTTGTCTGCGATGTTGAAACCACAGGATTAGACCCAAGAAGAAATTCAATATGTGATATCGGCGCAATAGAACTGATAAGAAACCAGACATTTGAGAGTATTTGTCAAATCCGCCCTGATGCAGAAATAACAAAAGAAGCCATGGAAGTCAATGGTTACACAGAAGCGCAGCTAAGAGATTCTCGCAAGCCCTCGCTTGAAAAAGCAATCAGGGATTTTCATTACTGGCTGGGCAACAAAGGTGTTCTTGTTGGCGAAAATCCCTCGTTCGACCAGGGTTTCTTGATGGAAGCCATGAGAGTATATGGGCTTGATTATCCACTTAATGAAAGAACCCTTGACATTCATACGTTAAGTTATATTGACCATTTAAGAAGAGCAGAGCAAGGTGAAAATATTCAAGTCCCGTTGAATAAAAGAAGAACAGATATTAATTTGGATTACACCTTAAGATATGTGGGTTTGCCAGCAGAGCCAAAACCCCATCGCGGCCTTATGGGGGCCAGGCTCGAAGCAGAGGCATTCTCAAGATTAGTATTCAACAAGCCATTCTTTGAGGAGTTCAAAGGCTACCTGATGAAAAATTTGCACAAGGAAGATAGAAGAAGATAAAAAAGATAAATTTAAACTCTCAAACCCTCATTCAATCTCATGACAATCTTGAACATAGAGCCGAGAGAGTACCAAAAAGCGATTTTTAACACAGCAAAGGACAATAATACACTTGTAGTTCTTCCCACAGGCATCGGAAAAACATTAATAGCATTAATGCTCTCTGTTGAAAGGCTGAAAAAGCATCCGACAACAAAAGTTGTTTTTCTCGCTCCAACAAGACCACTAGTAGAGCAGCATTTTGAATATTTCAAGAAGCATCTTCCCGAGCTTTTTGCAGAATCCCATCTTTTCACAGGAGAAATCCCTGCAAACAAGAGAAAAGATTTGTGGCAGACAGCAGAAATTGTCTTTTCAACCCCCCAATGTGTTGCAAATGACTTGGGAAATTATCTTTATGACTTAAATGATGTCTCTTTGTTGATAATTGACGAAGCCCATCGTTGCCTCAAGAATTACGATTATACAAAGGTTGTTAATTTTTATAAGAACCAGGCAAAAAACCAGAGAATTTTAGGACTGACTGCTTCTCCTGGGCATGACATTGACAAAGTCAAGCAGATAAGCAATCATCTCTCGCTTAACGAGATAGAGCTAAGAACCCGAGAATCAGAGGATGTTAAGCCTTATTTGAAAGAGCGCGATTTTACAAAAGTAGAAATTCCTTTTCCTCCAGAGTTGATGGAAATAAGATTTTTATTGAAGAAAATCTGGGATAAAAACATAGAACAGCTAAAAAGCAGGAACATCTTGTTTGGTCCTGCAAACAAAGTAACTCTCTTAAAGCTCCAAAACAACCTCTTTGCCCAAGTCTCTAAGAGAAATTTTGCAGCCCTCACAGGATTATCACTAACAGCCCAGTCAATTAAAGTCTCCCATGCATTAGAATTATTAGAAACCCAAACACTCTCAGGTCTCAATGTCTATCTTAAGTCACTGATTGAACAATCTATTCAGAAAAAATCACGTGCCGTGCAAAATCTTGTCAAATCACCCGAATTCAATGCAGCCTTCATACTCCTGCAGCAGCTCATAGCAAAAAAGATAGAGCATCCTAAGTTAGCTGAAATAGTTGCAATAACCGAATCTGAGTTCCAAGAGAATCCAAATGCAAAAATAATTATTTTTGCCCAATTCAGGGAGACAGCACAGGCAATTTCAAGCAAATTAAATGAAATTAAAAGTATAAAGTCATCAATCTTTATTGGACAGGCAAAAAAGAAGAATGTTGGCTTATCCCAGAAAGAGCAAAAGAAAATAATCGAAGATTTTCGAGAAGGAAAAATCAATGTTATCTGCGCCACAAGCATTGGAGAGGAAGGTCTTGATATTCCAGAGGTTTCTGCAGTTATTTTCTATGAGCCCATCCCGAGCGCAATCAGAAAGATTCAGAGAGCAGGAAGAACCGCAAGACTTTCCCCAGGAAAATTAATCATCCTCGTCACAAAAGACACAAGAGATGAGATTCATCACTATGCTGCTGCTGCAAGAGAAAGAAAAATGTACCGAGTCATTGACACAGTCAAGCAGGAATTAAAAACAAAAGCCCACAACAAAACCCTTGCAGACTTTAAATCTAAAGAACCATAAAATAAGATGCCCTTCCACGATATTTTCTCAAGAAGAAGCGAAAAAACAAGCAAGAAGCCAAAGCAAACAGCAAAAATCCTAGTTGATAATCACGAAAAGAACTCCCTTG
>CAYGYN010000017.1:0-2582 GCA_964354195.1 Candidatus Woesearchaeota archaeon
CATCATGCGCCCTGGGTAAATCCAGTTCATGTTGCACGTGAAGCTGCACGCCGGGCAGCTGAGGAAGCGCCAGGCGCAGAGACACGCATTGCCCGAACGCTGGCTGAGTTCAGAGCCATGGGCGGGGACCAAATGGATTCAAACTGCCCCCTTTGCATGGAAGAATTTGTTGAACAGCCCGTTAAGAGAAGGTCTCCCGTTTTTATGCCAGTTGTTTTTCACAAAGATGCAAAGGGAAAATGGTTTCATCCCATGCACACCGTGTGCATAAATGACATGAAAAAAAAGGAGTGTCCCATGTGTCGTGCAAAAGTAATATGGCCTAAAATGAAGGCAACCCGAAAAACGCGTCGTCCAAATAGCAGCCCCATCAGAAGGCGTAGCAGTGCAAAGCGTAGCAGTGCAAAGCGTAGCAGTCCTGGTCGCAGTGCAAAGCGTAACAGTCCTGGTCGCAGCCTTAAGAGGAGAAGCGCTGATTTTTAATAATAATTAAAAATATAGTATTGTTTTAATTTATAATAAAATTACAACAACTCAAATAGCAAAATATGGATAAACAAAAACAAAAACGAGAGCATTCCCGAAAAATGGATGCGTTGGTGGTTGGATGCGCACTCGGAACGGGGTGCGACGAAGCCGAGTTGGTGCGTTTAGCAATAGAACACGCGCATGAATTTCGTTGTCCGTATGCACTGGCAGACGTTCACCTGCGAACGATGGAAACACGTGAAGAGCGGGATGCGGCCATGCAGATGGAATCCAAAGTAAATAAAGTCATCACCAAAACAATCCAACGGGAGCGACCGATGGGGGCAATGAGTCAGCGCGCAATGGAGAGATTTTCAATGCAACCGACCCCGAATCTACGGACTATAATGCGCCCCTGCAAATGCACGGGGCCAACACAATCCCCAAATTGCCGGTTGCAGCCGGCGTTGTGCAAAACCGCCGTGCATACTTTGTCAAGAACGGTTCCGCGCACACCAAATAAAGCATCGCCAAAGAAGTCGCCAAGGACATCATCGCCTAAAACCAAAAAATCTCCATCCAAAATGGGAGGCAAACCTAAATCCAAATCATGCAAACGGCGATAGATTAGTTGATATGAAAATATATAAATATAAGTATTTATACATTTGTATCATACCTCATATCCATACCATTACATGAATTCATCTCATCCGACCCAACTATTAAAATCTGAGATATTTGATTATGTGATAAACATATTGCATGGATATCAACATTATGTTAGATTTAATACGAGAAAAACAAAAGACAAATTCATTGCCCACATTTGGAAATGTTACACTGATTTCAACAACAAAACACTTCAAGAACAAATTAAATACGTAGAAGAAGAATTATATTGGAGGGATGATGAATTCACGCCAACCATGTGTCCCATCCGCCGAATGGAGTTGTGTTTATTTTATGAGACATGGGAAGATGTCAGTTACGACTCCGTTACCGATTGCTGGCGAGCTACTATACCAGCATGGGCCATTTTTAACGACGACATTCAATCAAAAAATCACTGGTTAATCCGCGCCGACGATGGCCACAATTTAATGAATAGCGTTCAGCACAAAACATGGGGCATGAAAGAAACAAAATCAACAAAAGGGTTTGATTATCTTGTCAAACCAGGAGACATACTATGGTTTATATTGAGTGGAAACAATGGAAAAGTCATAGCATTTGCTGAATATGTAAGTCACAACGGGCGAACCCGAACGAACGAAGAATTCGGTTGGGAAAAACCAGCAACCAATGGCAATGAAGAATGGAATATAGAAGTAAATTACACTGATTTTACAAATGTTGAAACTGACAATCATTTCACTCGCATAAAGGGGCAAAGTGTAAACATACGAATGTATAACCAAGAAAAAGAAAATTGCAAAATAGATTTACCATGCATTTATGATAAATATAAATTTCCATGAAAACCCCCCCCCCTCGCTCGTCTAACAGCAGCAGGAGCTTCGGGTTCAATCAACTTTTTTGGTTAAATTTGCATTTGGATTTGCATTTGCATTTGTTGCATTTGTCCTGGATTCGTGGGCGTCTTCGTTCCCGGTCTGGCTTCATTCCGCAAAACAGAATTGCGAATATGACGGTGAATGCGCCCGCCATGACAAATATTTCGCCGATAGGCATGTTTGGTTCTGGATCTCTGGTTTTTTATTTCACATGAAATGGCCTTCAATTTTTTCATTATGCCCTTAATTTCAGCACACGTTTATGGCATTTATTGTCATTGCATTTGCGAGAGCGAACGCATTTGCGCCCGGTAGTGGTTCGGTATTTCCGAAAAGATTTTTTGTAGCATTTGCGGTCGGACAAACAGCGCCGTGATCCTTTTTTGCATGTTTTGCATTTTCGTCGTGGCATATTACGCATTGTTTTATTTGTTTTATACATTGTTTGTATAAAATAAAATGATATGACGACCACACTCCTTATTTCCGTGCATTGTGATAATTTTGAACGAACCACTGCACCGTTTCGCGAAGTCCATGGCGAATGGGCGTGAATGCGAACTCCGAGCTACCATAAAGGCGTTTGAATTTGGAATT
>CAYGYN010000018.1:0-11197 GCA_964354195.1 Candidatus Woesearchaeota archaeon
AAAAAAGATATTTCTCGATTGTGATTTTGAGGTTCGTGCAAAAAGAATCCTCAAAGATAAAACAAGAAAAGAAAACAATAAAAACCTCGATAAAGCAAAAGAGAACATAAAAGAGAGGGAGAAATCAGAAATAACAAGGTACAAGAAATATTACAATGTCAATCCCTATGACAAGAAGAAATATGAGTTTGTTATTGACACAACAAACTCAAATCCTGAAGAGATTGTATCAGAAATTATTAATTTAATCAACAAGAATTAATTCAAGAGTTTAATATCAGCCCTATATCTAAATTTGTAAGCACCTATATCACCTGCTTTTTTTATCCTTAGAATTTTAATTTTTCGCTTGGATTTCTTTGCTTCATTCATAAGCAGCTCTTTCATCTCACCCAAATCAGCCTCGTCGTAAAAGCCATAATAATGTATCGCTCCACCTTTCTTGACGCGAGGAAAACTAACATCAAGGAAAGAATCTTTCAAGTTTGGACGAGCCATTATAATCCTGTCAAATTTGTTCATCATTTTCGGCAAAACTCGGCGAACATCTCCCTGAACAACATCAACTCTCTTCTCAAGCTTATTCCGCTTCACATTAATAAGTGCATATTTTGAACATTCCTTGCCAAGTTCAACAGAAACAACATGCTTAGGCTTCGCTAATTTAGCAATCACAATCGCAAAAGGTGCAACACCTCCAAACATTACAAGCACATTTTCGCCTTTTCTAACCATTGAAGCAATTTCCTTCCTTTCCGAAGCAAGCCTTGAAGAGAAATAACAGCTTTCAACATTAAACCTGAACTCGCAGCCATTCTCCTTGTAAAGCGCTTCAAGATTCTTCTCCCCAGCAAGCCATCTTGTCCTCAAAGTTCTCAACCTTCCTGAGAACTTCTCTGTTTTTTCCAAAACAGTCCTGACACCTTTGTGTTGCTTTAAGAAATGCAGAGCTTCCTTCTTCTCATCATTCAAACTCTCATTCCAGTCAAATTTCAATATGGCTATGTTCCCGAGAATATCCTGCCCGCGCATGCCTTTCATAATCTTATATAAAAAGGTTTAAATATAAATCTACCTAAAAACAATCATAATAAAGAGGCAAAAAATGAACAAATCACTACCATATATTCTTGGCGGTTTAGGTATTCTAGTCTTGGCGCTTTCATTTCCGCAACTAAGGACTTTCCTCAAAATACCTGCCATTGCAATAACAAACATAGACTTATATTTAATGGGTGCAGGAGCAGTCCTTCTTATTGTCGGAATTGTTATGCTGACAAAGTCCTCAAAGCCCGAACAACCAAAAGAAGTCCCTATTTACGAAGGCACAGGCGAGAAAAGAAAAGTAGTTGCAATCCAAAGAGTAAGCAAGGAATAAAAAGATAATAAAAATACTCTAAGAATAGTTTAAGGGGATACGCTGTGCTGCATCAGATACTTTCTCTGCAGCTCCAAGTCTTTTATCTCTCTCTGCGCCTCGCTCGCATTTGGACGTCTGCCTGTACGCATATCTACTCTTATATCGTCGATTCTCTTGTTTATCGCAGCAATCGCATCATCAATTCTCCAGCGCTCCTTCTTTGAGAACTCCCTTGCCATAAGCCACGTCTCTATTCTTCTGTCTAATAAGAATCCAAGGATAGCTGCAACCATTGTCCAGAAATATACAGAGCCTTGCACACCTGACTGAGCTGTATTCCAAAGCCCTGCATAAATTCCAACAAAGAATATCCAGGCAATCTTTCTCAGCATAGGATAATCTTTTCCAAGACTATGCACAAAAAAGAAGAATAAGACAAAAGGAAAGAGCGAAGTAAAGATAATTGCCAAAAGCTGATATTGCAATAATATTGCGCTTAGCCAGTCAAAATCAATGAATCTTATTCCTATAAGCGGAACAATAATCGAGACAACCCATTTTACTGCTTTCTGGTTATCAAAAAACTCTACTCTTCCTAATATAACATAGATTAAGCATATCAAAAGAATAAACAGCAGGAACCTCTCAAACAGCATGAAGCCTGTCCATCCATTGCCGCCGAACAAGGCGCCCAGGATGGGCTCTCCAACACCTACATAGCTGTCAATCACGCTCTGCGTGACACTCCTCAAGTCAGGGAAATAGAAATATGCAGATGCAAAGCTCGACGATAAAATAGTCGCAAGAATAAAACTCAGCAACAGTGCTCTTTTATTAATCATATAAATAGATAAATCTCAACTTTAAAAACATTCCTTTAAGTTAAACAATTATATCTATTGCAGAATTTTATTGCTGAGATTCAAGCTTTTTTAACCTTGCATTAAGATCCTTCATAAATTCATCATATTCCTTTGGAGGTATATTGCCCGCCGCCAACTCCTTTCCTAATTTGCTCATCTCTATCCTTATTGTTGCGATATCGCGCTGTCTGCCTGTTGACAAAACTTTCTCGCTCTCCATGCCTCTAAATAGACTAATTAGCGTGCCATCAATAAAGAGCATAACCAATGCAGCCAAAGCAGTTAATGGATAAATCCATTTTGCTCCTGCAAGCTCGTCATATCTGACTGTCCATAGCACTATGAAGATAGCAGCAAAGAATATCCATGCCAATCTCCTGAATGTCCTGCTTTCTGTTCCCTTATAAATTGCAATGGTATATACCACGAATGGCAGGATTGCAGTTAATGCCACTGCAGCAACAGAATACGGAAGTATAATTGCGCTTATTGTGCTTGCTTCAAGGAATCTAACAGCAAGAACATCAAATATCAATACAATAACCCATTTCATCCATTTATTTTTTGACTCACTAAGCAATGGAATAAAATCAGTTACCGCAAGTGCAATTGAACCCACAAGCACAAAAATCAGCAATTTGGCAAGAAGGAAGAAAGTAGGACCATGTGCGCCTGTTCCAGTCACATCTCCAAGAAGAAATGAAAATATAGGCGCTAAGGCAGTTGATATTCCATCAAGAAAACTTTGGATGCCGCCGGCAATTTCTGCGGCAGAAACAGCAGCACTAACCAAGCCAGCGATAGATAATGCAAAAATAGAGGAAATCAAGCCAATTATTATGCTTCTCTTTTTCATAATTAAACTAACTTTGAATTACTATTTAAACATTTCTAAGATTATATGCAACAAGAGAGTTGTTTATTAAAAAGATTTATAAATATGCCGTGCATCACTAACTCATGAATAAAAAGGTTTCAGGTGTTCTCTTACTTTCTCTGATAAGCCTGGCAATTATCTCGCTATCAATCAACTTTGTTCTTGCTGCAGATGCAGCAAGCGCAGCAACAACTGCCGGGGAGATATCCAAAGGAACTATCGGAGTCGTGTCAGAAATATTCAAGCCTATTTTAGGCCCTCTGTTTGGTGATACAGAACTTCTCACGAGAGTTTTTCTGGCAGCCCTGCTGTTTATGCTCCTTTATTCAATTATAATTACAATATTCAAGGATAAGAAAGCTTTAAGTCTAATAGTGTCAGGACTTGTAACTGCAATTTCCCTTCTTGCTTTGCCATCAAACTTCCTTCAAGCAATAACTCTTCAATATGGTGCCATGGGAGCAGCGCTTCTCGCGGCAATTCCATTCGTCATCTTATTAGTATTCACAGTCAAGGTAGGAAGCATGGTTGTGGCAAGAATAACCTGGGTATTCTATGCATTGTACTTCCTTGCGCTCACAATTTACAAGATAGCCACAACAACAATGGGTGCATTCTCTGCAGAGTCAATTCCTTACTGGGGGGCAATGATTGCAGGAATACTTATCTTCATCTTTATAATCCCGATAAGGAGATTCTTCACCAAAGAAGAATTGAAAGAGCTTAAGGAAGAGGGAATGAATGTAATAGAGCGTGAAAAGCTTCTGAACAAGTATGAGAAACAAAGGTTGGAAGGCCTGAAAACATAAAGCTCTAAACAAATCTTTTTAAACAAATCATTCTTCATATTTGCATGAAAAAAGCTGGTTTGCTGATTATAGGTATACTATTACTATCTCTCATTCCATTTATAAGTGCACAGAATGAAGCGCCTGGCTTGAATCCAGGCGAAGCCCCGCTTGTCAATGAAGTTACGCAGGGGCAGCAGCAATATGAGCAATACACAACAGCACAAAACAAGACAGAATACCTTAAGCAGAAATGGGTTGAAGTTCTTGGAAGAAATGCATATCTCGGTCCTGTAGTAAAAGTTATTAATTCAGTATTTACTTTTCTAAGCCCATTCTTCAGGATTGTTCTTGGCGTGGATTCTAATCTTTCATGGGCATTTATATTCGCAGTTGCTATTTGGTTATGTCTTTTCTTGCTGCTTAATCCAGTGATGTCCCAGTTCTTCAACAATGGCTTGTTCGGATTGTTCTCTTCGTTTGCGATTGCAAGCCTTGTAGGAATTTCAGGAGCAATTAGGATAGTGGTAAACATGCTTAGCGCAGTGATTATTAACACCTGGATAGCCTGGATATGTTTTGCCGTTGCAGTAATATTGGTGCTTCTGATGGAAAGATTCGGGAAGATGATAAAAGCAAAGATAAAGAAAGCAAAACAAAAGGAAGCTGAACAAAAAACTTCAGAAGCGCAGGAAGTTATTCAAACACAGGCAGAAATAACCAAGAAAAGGATAGAGGGGCTTAAATAATCAGAACAAAGTCCTCTGCTTCGATTGCTCCCTGAGTTCTTTGAGCTTAAGAAGTTGATTATTCACTCTTTCTTCCGAAAAATCATGCCTTTTTACAAGAATTTCCTTGAGTTTCTTCTCATCAAGCTTTGGAAATTCTATTTTTTCCTTTGAGACATTCGGCTTTTTGAAAATTTCAAAAACTTCCTTCCAATTAAAGTCCAGCCTTCCCTGCTCTTCTAGCTCAGCGAAGATTTTTACAGGATATTTTTTGTCTTTAACAAGAGCAAGAGCTTTCTTTGGCCCGATTCCTTTGACTCCCCCTGGATTAAAGTCAGTTCCAACAAGAATTGCAAGAGAAATTAACTGGTCGCCATCAATATTCAGCTCATTCAAGACTTTCTCATATTCAATCATCTCAGGTGCAATGAAAATATAGCCGCTTTTTGTTTTTCTTTTTCTTGAAAGTGTTAAATTTTGTATAAGCCTCTTGCCGCCAACAGCAATCGCATCATAATCTTGGCTTCCTACTGCAAAAGCCTGTCCGGATTTGACAAGCTCAGCGCACTGCATCTCTCCCTCCCCAGGAGCCTGCACAACAGCAATTCCCATTGCACTAAGAAGCCCCTTGCTTTCCTCAATCATTTCCTTGTCCAATTTTAGAAAACCTCTTGCATACTTGCCCATTGCCTCAATGTCTTCCTCTTCCTTTGCCTGCTCATATTTCTCTTTTGCAACATCTTTTGCTTCCTGCCTTATCTCATGAGTTCTTCCCTTGAGAGGATGATATTCCCCGTCAAAAACATAAATTAATTTTATTCCCTCAGAAAGAAGCGCAATATTCCTGTAGAACAAGCCAGAAAGATGCGATGTAACTCTCTTCTGCGAATCCATAAGTGGAGTGCCGTCTGGCTGCCTGATAGAAGCTAGAAACTGGTAAATAGCATTGAATGCATCCACAGCAATTGCTTTTCCCTTCAGTTCCTCGAACTTAACCTCTTTTCTCGGAACAATATCTCCTATCTGCAATCCCATGAAATAGCTTGTGATTATTAGGTTAAATAATTAACGAATTAGTTTCTAGAACCGCCAATCAAGCCATATTCCTTGGCTCTTTTTTGTGCTCCCCTGTAAACACCCTGAAATACTTTGCCAATATATGCATCTGTTCTTCCCCTTAAGTCCTGCTTTCCACCATCCCTAAATTTTTCAAAGAGATTTGCTAGAATTTCTCTCTTGGCATCTGCCTGTATAAATATCTGGCTTGGGCGTATTCCTTGTCTGCAGACTTCATCCCACATCTGCAAATATGGAAGGTCATCATTACCTTTTACCGCAAGAACCCTATAAGACAAGTCATAAGCATATTTGCCACTCATGCCCCTCTTCTCAAGCCTCTCTGCAAGCAATCCCGCCTGATTCTGTCTTGCTTCTGAAAAAGACATGCCCTTCGAAGAAAAACTCAATGAATCTGCCACGTCATCCAGTGTAATATTAGTAACACCAACTCTCCTGAACCTATTTAGGATTTCTTCAGAGTCTTTTACTCCATAGAATATTAATGCACCATTTATCATAATCATTATTCACATCCAAGATATTTAAATCTTGCCATATGTAACCACCATAAAGTTACATTAAAACTAAGCAAATAAGTTATATAATGTCCATTCTTGCAAATGTCATGAAAGGTTTCATTGTCTATCCCACCTATGAGTTACAAGACGAGAAAACAATCATCCAGCTATTTGGAAAACTTGAGAACGGGCAGTCTTTTGTCACTCAGAACACTCTTGAGCCTTATTTCTTCATAAAAGAAAGCGACTTGAAAGCTGTTGAGAAATACCTTTCAAAGTACAAGGCTGAGAAAACCACGTTAACAAACTTCAATGGCGACAGAGTTGTAAAAATCATAGCTCCAAACCATAGAGAACTGAACAAGCTCTTCCAAGGCATACATCATCTTGCAGACACTTATGAGGCAGATATCAAGCCCCATATGAGATTCTTGATGGATAATCACATCCTAAGCACTCTGGACATTGAAGGAGACTACCAAAGCTCAGAAAAGATAGACAGGGTTTACAAAGAGCCAAAAATATCACCAATAAAAGAAGAACACAAGCCAAAATTAAAGGTAATTTCTCTTGACATTGAAACAGATTCCAAAATGCAGAAACTCATTTGTATTGGCTTATCCGGAGAGAATTACAAGAAAACCTTCTTTGTAACTGACAAGAAGCTTGAGAATGCAGTCTCATGCAAGAATGAAGATGAATGTTTAACAAAATTCCGGCAAGAACTTCTGAAGCTTGACCCTGACATTATAATTGGCTGGAATGTGATTGACTTTGACTTAAAATATCTTGAATCAGCATTCGCAAAGCACAAGATTCCTTTTGATTTGGGAAGAACAAATGATAAAGCCACTCTCAGAATAGAAGGAAACTTCATGCGCTCTTCGTCAGCAGACATTCCAGGCAGGCAAGTTCTTGACGGCTTGAATCTTATTGGCGACCCATTCTTGCAGCAAGCCCCTACAATGCGAAATGCACAGTTTGAGTCATATACATTGGAAGATGTCTCGCAAGTTATTCTTGGAAAAGGAAAACTCCTGAAAAGAGGTGTAAAAAAAGATGATATTGACAAGATTTACAAGGAAAACACCCAAAAGTCTCATCAGCTCATTGCAGATTACAACTTGAATGACTGCAAACTTGTTTATGAGATACTTGAGAAAACAGAGACAATACCCTTGGCTGTGGAACGCTCTGAGCTTACAGGCATGCCTCTTGACAGAATTACAAGCTCAATTGCAGCATTTGACTCTTTATACATAAGGGAATCAAGAAAGCACTCTCTTGTCTCTCCAACAACAAGATTTGGCAACAAGGAGGAAAGAATCAAGGGGGGATATGTCTTCTCTTCAAAATCAGGTGTCTTCAACAATGTCCTTGTCTTTGATTTCAAGTCTCTTTACCCATCTATCCTATGCACATTCAACATTGACCCTGCCTCACACCTTGAGAAGAAAGAAAAAGGCGCTGTTGAATCTCCAAATCATGAGTTTTTCAGGAATGGAGAGGGAATCTTGCCGGAGATTATCAAGAGACTTCATATCGCAAGGGAAAAAGTCAAGAAAGAAAAGAAAGAACTTGCGAGCTATGCAATAAAAACTACAATGAACTCATTCTGGGGAGTTCTCGCATCCCCGAACTGCAGATATTTCAACCTTAACATGGCAAATGCAATAACAGCTTTTGCAAGATGGATAATCCAGAAAACAGCAGAACTGATTGAAAGCAAAGGCTACAAGGTTATCTACCAAGATACAGACTCCACATTCATAGAAACAAATCTCGAGAAAGAAAAAGCCAACAAGCTCGGCTTAGAGCTCCAAAACTACATAAATCATTTCTATAAAGAGTATGTCAAGGACAATTTCAACAGGTATTCTTACCTTGAGCTGCAATTTGACAAGCAATATATTTCAATGGTAATCCCCCAGCTAAGAATGCAAAAAACAGCAGAGGATGGCTCAGAAGAGCAAAAAGCAGCCAAGAAGCGCTATGCTGGTTTGGTTGAGAAAGACGGGAGAGAAGAGCTCGAGATTACAGGCATGGAAGCAATAAGAGGAGACTGGACAGAAGCTGCAAGGGAATTCCAAAAAGAGCTGTTGATGAAACTATTCCATAAAGAAGACGTTGAACCTTTCATCAAGTCATATGTAAAGAAAATTAAGGCAGGAAAGCTTGATGCCCAGTTAGTATATAGAAAATCAATCAGAAAACCCCTTGAAGAATATGTAAAAACAACCCCTCCCCATGTTAAGGCCGCAAGACTCCTGGACAAGATGGAATCAAACATTGTTGAATATTACATGACAACAGAGGGCCCCGAGCCAATTCAGAAGCACAAGCACAAGATAGATTACAACCATTACATAGAGAAGCAAATTGCCCCAATTGCCAATCAAATTCTCACCCTGCTGGGCAAATCCCTCGAAGACATTAACAAAGGCTCGAAGCAGACGAAGTTATTCTAAAGAAATCTAATTCTTTCTCCTGTTAAGATAAATATAACCCATAATCAAGCCAAGCACAAACAGGCAAAGCCCGAACACGCTCGAAACTCTCAAAGCACTTTCCCCAACAACATTTCCTGTTATGACTGGTCCAATGAGCATGGTAGCTCCCCCCAGCATTGCCCAAATAAGAATCATAGCAGTCGCATTTTCATACTTGCCTGCGGCAATTTCTTCTGCATGCTCTTCCAGCACTTTCCTTCTTCCACGCTTTACCTTATCATTAATTCTATACATCCTATCTGATTTGTCATACAATGCATCCATGAATTCTTCATGTCCCTCAGCCCCTGCGCCTCTTGCGAGCCTGAGCATATTTCCGCCGTATTTATAATAATCACCTGCGTCATTATATTGTCCAATTCTTGCAGATATCTTTCCAGCTGAGCTTGCAAGATGAGCGCTCCTCTCCATAGCATTGGTATCTCCTCTTTTCACATCCACAGCAAGCTTGTCAATCGCGCTTCTTATGTTATGCAGCCTGGCAACTTCTTTATCCCTAGAATAATGCACCTCTTCACCCATATTACCAACAAAGAAAAGATATATTTAAATCTAATGAAAAGCCGCATTCACCTTCTGCAAGCAGGCAAAACTATTCTAACAAATTGCAGAATAAGAAACTTCAAAGCCTTGCCTCTTAGCCCATGCTACCACCAATGCCCTGCCCCGAAAAACATGACTCATGAAAGTAGTATATGGGGTGCCTGACTTTAAAGCCATTTCCTGATAATTAGCACCAGACTTTAATCTTTGCTCCCAGATTTGCCAAAAAGGATGGGATTTAAATTTGTCTCTGAGCATGGCTACTGCCTCTTCTCGAATTAGCCCGTCCAAGTTCATTAAATGCGTGGGATTAGCTCCATCAATCAGCCCCGCAAAGCTATGGCCCTCTTCAACATAACTTGGAATATCATCCAAGGAATAAAAGCACGGAGCCACCTTCTGATACCTAAAACGATCCCTCAAGAGATTTCTGGCGATACAGTTGATAATGGCGGCCCGATTGCCTGCAGACTGAAAAAGATACTTCTGACCATGCTCCCAAACGCGAGTAAGAGTCTCTTGAGCAAGATCCTCTGCATCCTGATAGCATCTTAAAGATCCATTAAAATAAGCAACAAGGCGCGGATAATGCTGTCCATACAATTCTTCAAAGATTTTAGGCAAATCTTTTCCAGAAGAAGCTCTCTCTGCTATCATCAAAAAAAGAAGATTTACCAATTTTTATAGATTGCTGTATTTGACCAACCAAGCTTTTCTAAAAATCAGCCAATCAATCTCTGCCAGTTTTCCTGATAATTCCTGAACTGCTTGTCAAATTCTTCCTTAGAAGTTAAAGGTATATTCAGCAAATCAAATTTTTCCCTTAGCAATTTCAAAGTCCCTTCCTTGCTCGTTTCATCTGCCATTTTCTCCAGCTCAAGAATATAGCCATAACCTTTTGTATAATCAACCATGACATCAACTCCTTGCCATGAAAAAACATGCCTTTTCCTGAACCATTTTATTTTGATATTGTAGCCCAAAGTCAAAAACATCGCTTCAAGCTTGTCAAAATCCTCTTTCGGAAACTTGACTTCTATCTCTTCGCGATGCTCATCATGCATTTTGCCTTTTTTCAGCCAGATTTTGGAAAAAAAGTCATTCTTCTGTATCCTCAAGTCCTCATCAGAATCAAAATAATATGTTATTTGATTGTCTTCATTGACAAACTTCCCCTCGCGAGCAAAAAACTCCAGAAGCTCCTTGTATTTCTCCTCAGATATGAAGCTTCTTAGTTCAACCTCTATGTTCATACAATAGATTTAGCTTTATTGTTTATAAGAATTATCATGTTCATTTAATTGCTCGTAATAAGGGTGGTTTTAGCCCTCCCTCAAATTATCATAACAGGCTAAAACTAACAATAAATCTCGGTTCGAACTAAGAGAACGATTTTGGAAAAATCGAGAGATTTATGCCCTTATGGGATATTAAGAGACTTTGGCAGAAGCCCGAGTTAGCCACTAAGGCTCTCGGGTGTTCTAATTTGTTCCAGAAATCGCTTTGGAGTGTGATTAACGAACCATTCTCATTTAGGGTTTGGGATGGTGGGCGTTTAGTGAGAGGGCACCGTCGTCTTATCAGTATTTTGTTTATTTCTCATCTTTTTAATAAGTTGAATTATCAAACCCACCAATGCACCTGCTATAAACCATGGGATGATTGCATAGATTATTATCTCCTTAAAAGCTAAGATGAGGTGACTTTGCAAATAAATATGCGATAATACTGCGCTCAATCCGCCCTCAATATATCCTCCAATAAGACCAAAATAACCTACATATTCAGAGACAGCTAACCAAGAAAAAATCCCAATGCAAAAGTAAACAATAATTCCAATAATTCCCCCTTTAATCCAATCAGGCAGTTTTTTCCAGCACATTATCTCTTTCCTCCTCTTTCCATGAAGTAAGAAGAGTTGAGAACTATTTAATGGTTACGTTTTACGAAC
>CAYGYN010000019.1:0-3461 GCA_964354195.1 Candidatus Woesearchaeota archaeon
CGAGCCGTAGGGTGGGTGAAGCGCAGCGCAACCCACCGGCGCGCAGCCCTAGTACAGCAACCCCACGCGGTGGAAAGCCTCCGCGAGCCCGAACCCCTGGCCCTGCGCTGTCTGCTCAGCGTGCTGTCTCAGCCATCCCTCCAGATCCGAGGCGGGGATGTGCCCTATCTGGCTCTCGTGGCAGCGCAGAGCAGCTACCTTGAGGTCGAAGGTGCTGGTGATGTCCGACCAGTAGTTTGAGTCCTCCGAACCCCAGAACAGTAGCTCACGGACCTTGTGCGGCTCAAGCCCGTTCATCATGAACTCGGGATAGGCAAGGTGGTCGCGGGCATAGGGGAAGACCGCATCCATGGTCACCTGCCCGGTGATACGGTGGTAGCGGTGCCACATATACCGATGGTATGGGGCGGTAGTGGCCACAATCCCGGGCCGGTACATCCTCATCAACCGAACGAGCTGTTTCCTGAATTCCGGAGTATCCTCCAGGCCCTGGTCCGGATGGCGCAGGAATATAACCTCCCTCACCCCCAGCACCTTCGCCGCAGCCAGTTGCTCCTGCTCGCGAGCCTTGGCCAGTTGCTCCTGCTTCATCTTGAGGTCGCTGGCGCCTTTGTCGCCGTTGGTGCAGACCACATACACAACATCCCTACCCTCTTTGACCCAGCGGGCGACCGTTCCCGCGATGCCGAACTCCGCATCATCCGCATGTGGCGTCACCACCATTGCATGAGCTGGTTTCGTTGCCAAATCCATCTCCACAGCCTGAGATTGCCTCCAATTGTAGACCATGGGCCATGCCTCGACAATCCCGCCGGGCCGACGGCTCGGTGGCCGTCCCGTCCGCAGGGACGGTCTGGCCGGTTTGGCGCCGCCGCTGGCCGCTGCTTGCCACCTTTGACTCGGCAGGGTACAATCTGGGCTGGAAATAACCCGCCATGAGGAGGATGGAGTGACAAAGCAGGGAGCCGCAGTGAGGAAGCCGACGAAGGGTGACTGGCTCGCGCTCCACCAGGCAGCGATAGCGTACAAGCAGTTGGCGCCGTGGCGATGGATGGCTGACATCGAGCTCTTCGCCGTGGAGAACCCGGCGGACCGTCAAGTCGGGTACTGCTCCCCCCTTGGGAGTGGGGGAGAGGAATTCGGTCTCGTGGTGTTCCTTGGGGCCGAAGGATTCGACTGGTGCAGGCGACTGATGCTCGGCGAGATCGAGGGGGAGAACTTCGAGGGCTGGGCCGCAGTCCCGGTGCTCTCAACAGCATTCGTGAACCGGCTCGACCTGGAAGAGCGAGATCGTGATGTCATCCGGTCTCTCGACCTTAGCTTCCGGGGCCGGAACGCCTGGCCGGTTTTCCGCAGCCACCGCCCCGGCTATTTCCCCTGGTATGTCGAACGTGAGGAGGCGCAATTCCTCACTGCCATACTTCAACAGGCCGTTGAGGTGGCTGCTCGAGTGAGGGAAGGGGGACTGGACGTCTCCCGGGGAGCGCGTGCCGGGCTGGTTCTGACACGGTATTACTATGAGGGTCACTGGCTGGAGGAGTGGCGCAAACCCCTGGCCCTCAAGCCCGAGGCAGGCACTCCGGAGCTGCCGGACGAGGCGGTCCTTCAGCGGTTGCGCAAGGTGGCAGGCAAGCCGCGCGGCTCCTGGGAGCTTGACTTCTTCCTCCTGCCGACCCCTGTCAGGTCGGGCTCGCAGCGGCCGTTCTACCCTAGCTTCATGCTGGCGGTGGAACGCAAACAGGGACTTATCGCGGGCAGCGGTGTTCTGGGCCCGTGCCCTTCCATAGCGGACAAGCAAGGGGCCCTGCTCCAAGTTCTGGAGGCGGCCGGGCAACTTCCGCGCGAAATCCGTGTCGCCCGAGATGAGGTGCGCCGCATAGTCGAGCCGCTGGCCAGAGCGGTAGGCGCCTCAGTTCGCGTTGCTCGCCTGCCCGTGCTGGAGGAGGCCAGGAACAGCCTCGCTCAGCACTTGACAATGCGGGTTTGAGCCCGCATAGGCGGTACCCTATGTCGTTCGACGGCCTGGAACGAGCGCCGGAGCCACCAAAGCACGGAGAACCAGGCTGCAGGGTAGATCAAGCGTTGGGGAACCCACCACCCGGTTCTCGGGGTCCCGGGCACAGCACGCTGTGCCCCTACATTGAGGGCTGGCGCTGTCGTGGGGGTCCGGCCAGGGGGGGGCGCACCTATCCCCCCCTTTGGCAAAGGGGGTCAGGGTGATTTCACACGGCTGTCGGCGTCGCGCGTGTAGGCCGACCTCCGAGCAGCGCGCGGTACTCGACTACAACTGCCTCGGCGATGTGTGACCAGGCGAACCCACTGACCGACTCCCGAATCGCTTCGGGACGTCGGCTCCGGGCGTCGCTGTGAAGAAGCTCCGGCATGCCGTCCACCAGGCTCGTCGGCTCATTGTCCCTTACCAGACACCCGTTGTGCCCGTGGCGGATGACGCTCTCCATGCCTCCGACCCTGGTGGCCACGACGGCGGTCCCGCACGCAAGGGATTCGAGGGCCACCAGCCCGAAGCTCTCGTAGTACGAAGGGATGACGCACAGGTCGGCTGCGCTATAGTAGAGGGGGAGTTCCTCCTGCCTCACAGTGCCCACGAAGTCAACGGCCGCCCCGATACCGAGCAAGCGAGAGAGGGTCCGCAGGCGCTCCACCTCGCGACCATCGTCACCGTCTCCACCCACTACCACCGCTCTGAGGTGGCCCGCCCCGTGAAGGCGCGGCACGGCCATCAGCAGCCTGTCCAGACCCTTCAGCGGCTCGACACGGCCAACGTACAGAACCATGCTTTCGCCGTTGAAGCCCAGACGCCGCCGCGCCGTCTCCCTGTCCAAAGGCCGGAACTGGTCCAGGTTTACGCCGCAGGGGACAACGCCTATCCTGTCGGGTGGAGCGCCATAGCGGGCCACCAGGTCCGCCTTCTCATTACCCGTGGCAGCGATGATGCGGTCACAGTTCGCAGCCAGCTCTCGTTCGTTCACGAGGCGAAGCTCCGGCTCGTCTTCCCCCACGCCGATTGCGTTCTTGACGGCGCCGAGAGTATGAAACATCGTCACGTGGGGGACGCGCCACCATCCACGCAAATGCTGTCCCACCCATCCCGACAGCCAGTAGTGGCTGTGCACCAAGTCATAGCGGAGGCCGTTCTGCTTTCTGAAACCCTCGACAGCGCAGGCAAAGTCGGGCAGGTCGGCGTAGAGCGCCAGCTTGTTCACCGGCTCAACCTGGCCCACCCGAAGGTGAATGACCCGCGCATTCTCTCCAAGGCGGACGATCCGGTCCTCCTTGGGATCGTGAGCACGGGTATAGACATCGACTGACACGCCGCGCCTGCCCAGTTCCCGCGCCAGCTCACGGATGTAGACGCTCATGCCGCCGGTGTCTCTGGACCCCAGCTTCCCCAGGGGACAACTGTGGACGCTGAGCATGGCTATTCTCAACTGCTCCAGCAC
>CAYGYN010000020.1:0-9871 GCA_964354195.1 Candidatus Woesearchaeota archaeon
GGGCATCAGGAAAATACAACAAGCAGATGAAAACTGTGCTGAAAGCATTTGAGATTATACAGACAAAGACAAAGAAGAATCCTGTCCAGGTGCTTGTTGAGGCAATTGAGAATGGCTCGCCCAAGGATGAGATTACTGTAATTGAATATGGCGGAGCGAGATACCCCCAGGCAGTTGACTGCAGCCCAATGAGAAGAGTTAACATCGCGCTAAGATGGTTTGTGCAGGGAGCTTATGGAAAATCCTTTGGAAAGAGAAAGAAAATGGCTGAAACACTCGCAGATGAAATAATCAAAGCCTCGGAAGGAAGCATGGAAAGCTATGCAATGAGCAAGAAAAACGAGGCGGAAAAGCAGGCTGACGGAGCCCGCTAAATTTAAATTTATTTTTATCAAAATGACAAAGAAAGTACTTTTAGGATTGCATGACTGCGCTTTTATGGACATGTGCGAGGATATTTATGCAGGAAGGGGGTGCCTTGTCCAAAAAGCAACAGACCTAAAGGCAATGGTAGAATTAATGACGAGAGACAATTATGATGTTTATGTCATGGATGTAAATCTTGGAAATCGCGGAGGAGAGGATATTGCACCGGCAATAACTGTTTATTCACTTATTCAAGAGCGAGTAAAGGCGCAAGAAGCAAGATTCGTTGCTCTTTCTGGAAATGATATGGTTGTTGACAGGGCAAATGCTGCGGGAATTCCCGCAAAACTAAAGACTGAATGTATAAGTGAATTGATAGAGCTGGTGAGATAAATGCTGCCCCACAAACATTTCCTGATAGCTGGGTTCTTTATTGCTGTTTTAGCTCTTATCGCCAGACTTGATTTAAAGACTGCAATATTGTGGATTTTAATCGGAGGATTTGTGTCAATGATTATTGACATTGACAGCATTATCCTGCTGGCTTTTACAAAGAACAGGAAATTAATGAGATTCAAGAGCATAAGGGAGATATTTACTAATTTTGACGGCTTGATTTCTGCTTTTAGGGAGACAGGAAAATTAATGCTCCTTTCAGCAACTCATTCAATGATATCAATTGTTATTGTGATAATAACGCTTTTCTTCTTTGGAGACTGGCTTGTTCCTGTGCTTGCAGGAGTTGTCTCGCACTTGTTCAGCGACTTGGGATATGTTTGAGCACAGCAATATATATTAATTTTGAATGCTCCTTGTATTAATGGCAGAGCAAGGGGATTTAGCTGCAAAGACACAGGAAATAAATGCCCTAAGGGCTGATTTTATAGGATTCTTCAGAGCAAGGATTTCTAACCTTCTTCCTACTGAGTGCAGGGCAGGAAGAGAGAACCTTGCAGTTATTAGATGTCCTGGAGTCCCTCAGGTAAAATATAATGTTAATTACGTTCTAAGAAATGGAGAACCTGGAAGGCGTTCAGAAAAACCAAATATTCCTGACAGCAGGATAGTTGAGCAGAGCTTGCGCCTTTACGTACAATCAAAGGGAGATTTGCTCAAGAGATTGCATGTGATTATAGAAACGCCGACTTATTTCTTTGAATATCCTTAATAGAAAAATTATTTGATGCCGAGAACTTCTTTCCAATTGCTCCATGTTAATCTTCTTTTGCTTTGGATATCTTTATTATATGGCTGGGTGAACAAAACGTGCTCCCAGCTCGGAGTTCTTGCTCCTTTTATTTCAGGATTATCATCTATCAGAATATCGCCATGAACAAGTGTTTTATCTCTTGTTATTATTGTCCGTTTCACCCAATACATCCCGTGCCAATCTCCTATCCATTGGAATTTCTCAAATGCACATTGAGGATAATCAAAAGAGGGGGAGGTGCAAATGAAAGCATTAATGCCCAATCTCTGCATCTCTGCAAGAGCTTCTATGCTCCCAGGCATTGGATTAAATGAGTAGAAAAAGCCTTTCTCAGAAAATATTTCTGGGATGGCATGATGATGTTCAGGAGGGTATTGGTCCTCAAGGAAGAAAGTTGTTCTTTGCTCAAGGGGAATGAATGGCTTGTCTGGATATTTCCTTCTCAAAGAATCAAGGAATGCTTTTTCTGAATGCGCCAAGACTCCATCTTGGTCAATAAGAAGTGTTAATGCCATCTGAAGAGCATAAAAAGAATGATATTTAAGAACAATTGTGATTGAAAAGTCATTTTACATAAAGGTTTAAAAACAGAATTTTCTAAAAGGATTTATGGTAGATAGAGCAGAACAAGTTCCGCTAATCTCCCACTTTGGTGGGAAGGAGAAGACAAAGTGGTAGAGAAAGAAACAAGCCTGCAGAAAATCAAGAGACTTGTGAATGATCAGAAACACATCAGAAACATAGCTACAAGCGCACATATTCACCATGGCAAGACAGCCTTCACAGACAACTTGCTTGCGGCTGCAGGATTAATGGCATCAAAGAATGCAGGCGACCTGGAAGAGGGAATGACAACCTGGCAGCATTCTGACGAGCAGGAGAGATTAATGACAGTTGATGCTGCAAATGTATCCATGGCTCACAAATTCGGGGGAGAGGAATTTCTAATCAACCTGATTGACACTCCAGGGCACGTTGATTTTGGAGGAAATGTCACAAGGGCAATGAGAGCAATTGACGGAACATATGTTCTTGTGTGTGCTGTTGAAGGAGTCATGCCTCAGACAGAAACAGTTTTGAAGCAGGCGCTCAGGGAAAGAGTAAAACCTGTTTTGTTCATAAACAAGGTTGACAGATTAATCAAGGAGTTAAAACTGACTCCGGAACAGATGCAGCAGAGGTTTGTTGAGATTATCAATGAATTTAACAATCTTATAATGCAGATTGCTGAGCCAGAATTCAAGGAAAAATGGAAAGTCAGCGTAAAGGATGGAAGCGTTGTTTTTGGAAGTGCGAGAGAAAACTGGGCAATGTCAATCCCTTACATGAACAAGAAAGGTGTTTCTTTCAAAGATATTTACAGGATTTACGAGATGGAAGACAAGGAAAGGGACAAGTGGGTTTGGGAGAATGCTCCTTTGTTTGATGTTGTTCTTGACATGGCTGTAAAGCACCTTCCTAATCCATTGGAAGCGCAAAAATACAGAATCCCAAAGATATGGCGCGGAGATTCAGAAACCCAGTTTGGGAAGGACCTTATTGACTGCAATCCAAAAGGAGAAGTGGCTTTTGTCATAACAAAGATAGTCATTGAGCCAAAATCCGGGAAAGAAGTCTGTGCAGGAAGATTATATTCAGGCACAATTGTAAATGGAATGGATGTTTATGCAAACAACGCAAAGACAAAAAGCAGGATACAGCAGGTATTTGTCTACAATGGAATAAAGCCAGAGCAGCTGGAAGCCGTGCCTTGCGGGAATGTTCTTGCCATCTCTGGATTGAATGCTGATGTTGGAGACACAATAACTGTAAATCCCCAGACAGCTTTCGAGGAGATAAAGCACTTGTTCCAGCCAGTCATCACAAAAACCATTGAGGTTGTTAGAAGCGCGGACTTGCCAAAATTGATTGAAGTCCTGAGAAAAGTCGGGAAAGAAGACCCAAGCATCAAGATTGAAATCAATGAAGAAACAGGGGAAAATTTAATGTCTGGAATGGGCGAGCTGCACCTGGAAATCATTGAGGGAAGAATCAAGAGTGAAAAAGGGCTTGAGATAAAGACAGGGCATCCTATTGTTGTTTACAGAGAATCTGTAACTAAGCCAAGCGGAACAATTGACGTAAGAACGCCAAACGGGCACAACATATTATTCCTTAGCATGGAGCCTCTTGAGGAGCAGGTTTATGATGCAATTGAAAGAACTGAATTGCCTGAAGGCAAATTAAGAAAGAAGCCTGAAGAGATATGGAAAAAATTATCACAACTTGGAATTTCAAATGATGAAGCAAGGCAATATAGGGAGATTTACAAGGGGAATGTTTTTGAGGACAGGACAAGAGGTATTGTTCTTCTTAGCGAAGTTATTGAATCTGTGCTTGATGGTTGGCGCTTAGTGGTTGACGCAGGGCCTTTATCCAGGGAGCCTTTGATGAAGACAAAGATAATCCTGCATGACATGAAGATTCATGTAGATAACGTGCACAGGGGACCTGCGCAGATTTATCCTGCAATGAGGCTTGGAATGTTTGAGTGCATGAAGCGCGCAGGAGCGTCAATGCTTGAGCCTATCCAGACACACTTGATTGAAGGGCCGATTGCATTCATGGGAATACTGACACAGCTTGTTGGAAGCAAGCGAGGAGTGCTCTTGGATGTGAAGCAGGAAGGAGCTGACACAGTAATCAAGGCAAAAATACCTGTTGCTGAGATGATTGGATGGAGCAATGACTTGAGAAGCGCGACCGAGGGGCGAGGTGTCTCAAGCCTGGCTGACCAGCACTTCCAGAAACTGCCTTCTGAATTCCAGGCAGAAGTCATAAGGAAGATAAGGCAAAGAAAAGGCTTGGCTGAGAACCAATAATTATCTAAATATTTAAAAAGAGACAATTGAGGATAATTTCATGGGATATCGTTTTTATCATCATGTTGTTAAAGTTAGATTTGATGAGGTAAATACAGAAGGAGCAGAGCGAGAGAATTATTATAGATTTATAGACAGGCGCAATGCAATTGGAATTGGAAGGGGCAAAACTTCACACCTTATCTTCAATTCTGATGAAAAGCTAGATGAAAAGCAGATTAGCAAAGAGCTTGGTGGGCTTGCTGTATTGACATTGAATGTTTCTGAGATGCGAGCGGCTTAATTCTTATCTCCTGCTAAGCTGGCTTGGCGCCTGCTGCAGCAACTCTGACATATTGTTTATCTCTGCGGGCAAATGCATGGACTTCATAGCCTTGAGAAGCGAGCGCAGATGAGAGAATATTAAGGTCTCTAGGATCTCTGCTGGTTCTTGGGTTCCCAGGGTGCTCTGCATGGAATACGTCATACTTGTTCCTCTCATCCGAGAGAGTTATTGCCTTTAGCTCATGCGGTTTCCATTGGTCTAAAGAAATTCTTGCTATTATCAAGTATTCAGGAAGGTTCTGGTATTTTAGAACATCTGACAGATATTTTTCTATTACTTTCTCGATAACAAAATTTGCCATCTTTCTTGCCATACTTCAGACTATATAAGAATTATTAACTTGGAAGTTACAAGATATGTTTATTAACTTTAAATAATATTAAATAACAGGTAAAAAGAGGATATGGCACTGAAAACATTCAACATTGACAAGAAGGTGTATGAGATTTATTCAAAGCACTGCAAGCAAAACGGGATAAGCATGAGCCACCAGGTTGAGAATTTTTTAAAAAAAGAACTTGACAAAATCAAGTTTGGAGTGGAGAAAATTGGAAAAGTTTCTGCAAAACAAGAAGTTGAGATGCAAAAATTAGCAAAAGAAATAGAAAAAATGGTTGAGCACCCATTAAAGAAATATTGCTGATAAGTGATTTTATCGACGATAGAATATTTTTTGATGTTTTTATGATATAATTTATTGCTTGAAAAATAGAAATGTTTAAATACCCCTTAAATTAAATTGATTTATTCAACATGGCAAAGCAAAAACCAATCATTAATATTGTTTTCGTGGGACACGTTGACCACGGAAAGTCAACCACCATTGGAAGATTGATGTTTGATTCTGGAAAAGTTTCCCCAGAGGAACTTGAGAAATTAAAAGCTGAAGCTCAGAGACATGGAAAGGCAGGATTTGAGTTTGCCTTTGTCATGGACAGGTTCAAGGAAGAGAGGGAAAGAGGAGTCACAATTGACCTTGCATACCAGAAGCTTATAACAAACAAATATGAAGTAACAATCATTGACGCACCTGGACACAAGGACTTCGTCAAAAACATGATTACCGGAGCATCACAGGCAGATGCTGCATTTCTGACACTTTCTGCCAAAGATGGAGTACAGCCGCAGACAAAAGAGCACGTTTGGCTCTTGAGAACAATGGGCGTTTCACAGCTTGCAGTCAATATCAACAAGATGGATGCCGTGGATTACAAGGAAGAGACATTCAACAAGGTAAAGGCAGATGTTTCTATATTGCTTAAGCAGGCAGGCTACAAGCCTGAGGGAATAACCTTCCTTGCAATCTCAGGATTAATGGGCGATAATGTTGCAAAGAAGAGCACAAAGATGCCATGGTACAAGGGCCCAACTGTTCTTGAGCAGCTTGACTTGTTCAAGGAGCCTGAGAAACCAACAAACTTGCCTTTGAGAATGCCTCTTCAGGATGTTTATGAAATAACTGGAATAGGAACAGTCCCTGTTGGAAAGATTGAGACAGGAATAATGAAAGTCGGACAGAAAGTAATTGCACTTCCGGGAAGATCAGGGAAGGGAATTGAGGGCGAAGTCAGAAGCATTGAAATGCACCATGAACAATTGCCTGCAGCTGAAGCAGGAGACAATGTCGGAGTCAATATAAGAGGACTTGGAAAGAAAGACATTGCTCGTGGAGATGTTATCTGCGATGCTGCAAAGCCAGCCACAATTGCTGAGGAATTCGTTGCTCAGGTTGCAGTTATATCACATCCTACAGTCATTGCAAAGGGTTACACCCCTGTATTCCACGTTCACACAGCGCAGGTTCCATGCCAGTTCATAGAACTTTTGGAAAAGACAGACCCTGCAGGAGTTGTAACAAAGACTCCAGACTTCCTGAAGAATGGGGATGTCGCTAAAGTCAGAATCAAGCCAATTGGAAACCTTGTCCTTGAGACACAGGCTTCAAATCCACACATGGCAAGATTTGCAATCAGGGATGCAGGAGCAACAGTTGCTGCTGGTGTCTGCATTGAGCTTAAGGCCAAAGCGCTCTAAATCTATATTTTCAATTTAATCCTATTTATCTATTCTAAACATTTTTGGCAAGAGAGGAGGTCTTTGCCCCTGGTAGCTTCCTTTCTCTTTATAGCTTAAAGAAGTATCCGTGCTTTCAACTTTATCGAATATGACCACACCGGATTTATCCCTTTTTGAAATTCTTCTCTTTGAATGGCTGTAAACTTCCATTGTGATGCCTCCCACAAAGCCTGGCTGGAAAATCCCTGCAAAATGCCCCCATGCTCCTGTCCCGGTTATAACTTCCTGTTCTCTTGAAAGAATCCCGCATGCTCTTCCAAGCCCGATAACTCCGAGGGAACCGAGCAGGTAAAGAGTTTTCTTATCTAGAGTCATTGAAGAATTACCTTCTATGACTTCAAAATAATCTTTCCAATCAACTGTGGCTTTTGCATCCATATCAACTGGCTTATCACATTTTTTAGCCCTGTAGGCGCGCTGTGTATCAAACTGCATTAGCAATCCTTTCGGTGTCATTGATTCCCTAAGGGAAATTCCTTCTCCTTCAAAACTTATTTCTCCGCTGTTCAATATTTCTTCATTGCCCATGTAAGGAGTTTCTTTATATCTGACTACAACTTGGGAAAGCCTTGTCTTTCCGCAGGTTGCCATTAAAGGAAAAGCATAAGGTTGTATGATTGTCAGCAAGTTTCCCTCTCGGGTTCTGCCTGCGCCATGCGACATGCATCCGACTCTTCCAGTGGTGCTCTTTGAATCCACCATTATCTCCAAATCGTTGGATAACTTGACTGTTTCAAAACTGGCGACATAATACACTCTGCTGCCATCTTTATCGGGCTCAAAAATAAATTTCTCTCCCGGCTCAAGCAATTTATGCTCCATTGAGAGCAAGTCTTTTTCGCTGACATTATCTGCAACAGTGTCTGACCATGCAACTAGACTCCCTATTCTCAAATCAAATCCTGCTGTGCCGACCTGCCCTTCTTCAGGGAAGGGATGAATGGAAAGAAAACTTTCATCTTCCTGCTTGTCCCCACTGTCAGGCATAAAGCTCATTGCTGAAGACCCATGCGAAAAACTGCTAGAATCAGGCATAAGCCCGTGCCTCACTGGTCCTCTCGACAAAGCTCTATAATGGGCGGCATACATCAGCTCAATCAGTTTCTCTTTTGGAATTGCCATGCTGACTAAATATGTATGAATGTTTTAAACATTTATGAGGTTTAAAGCATAGAATCTGCTCGCGATAGTAATCTTTAAAAACCATTATCGAAACTGTATCTTATGAATAAACTGATAAAATATGTTTTTTATGTTGCGCTTGGAGCAGCAATAGGAGAGGGGTGTTATTCAAGAGAAGCAAAGAGCCAGAGCATGAATGGAATAGAATCTAAGATTATTGGCATTGAGCCCATATATGACGAGCCAAAAGAAAAGGATAACAAAACTGAGAGATATAAGAGATAATGCTAACAGTAAAATATCAAACAGTTGACGAAGAGTTATTAGACAGAACACTTGATGCATGCATTAGAGCATTAACAGAAGAGCCATTGCCAAGAATGGAAGCTATCTCAAGAGTTAGAAATGATATGGGTGTTGACTTTGCAACAACTGAGAAGTATATGCTTAAACTTGTTGAAGAAGGACTTGTCAGATTTAAAGATGAAAGATATTCATTGGGATAATTCTATTTGATTGTATCAAGTATTGTTATTTGTGAAGCATAACAATACTTAAAAACTTGAAAACTCTCGAAAAATTATGGGATATGCAATAGTTAGAGACAATACAAAGACAGTGACCAAGAGAGAGGTTGAAGAAAAGCTCAGCAAAGTTGGCGATTATGTAAAAATGGACTTCTTATCACAATGCTTGAAGAAAAACCTTGATTTTGACACCAAGAAATTTGTCCTTATGAAACTGGCGGAGATATATGAGTCGAGAAAGATGTTTTCTGAGGCGGCAAAAGTGATGAGGGGCGCTGCTGAGATTAATGCCACTTATGAGAGCAAGCTGAATGATTTCGTGAAATCAGGCACGCTTTTTGTAAAAGGCGGAGCTTTTGATGAGGCAGATGTTTCTTTCACAAAAGCAATGGGGTGCGCAACAGAATTGCAAAAACAGAGAATAAAAGCAACAAGAAAAGAGGCGTATAAAGCCCAGGCAAAAGAGTTTATCTCAAGAGAGAGGAGAAGCCATGCAGCAATTGCCTATGAAAAACTGCTTAACATGGATTTAGCGCCCCTGGAAAAGAAAGAAGTGCAGACAACACTACTTGGATTGTATGAAAGGCTCGGAAAAGTGAAAGAATTTTATGCCCTTAAGGCAAATATGAAGTAATTTATTTTGTTTTAGTCCATTTTTATCTAACTCTATTTTGCATAGTTGATTTATCTTAAAAAAGAAATGCCCTCCCTTGATGGGCGAAAAAAAAGTGATTATTCTTCGTCCGAAGTGGACGACAGCCCCTCGAAAACACCATCGTCAAATTCATCCGATTCGAGTTCCTCTTTGGGAACCTCTTCGTGTTTAACAGCGTTTCTAGCCATTGTGCTCTTTTTTGAATCTAAAACTTCTTTCTCTTGAAGCTATATAAACATTATGCTTCTACAGAAAACCCAATGAAAAGCTTTATATATCAATTTTAATTGTGCTAATAATAAGATAGAGAGAATTTGGTAGTATATTATTATCAATTCATATTCACGCCCTGCTTGGGCATAATAGACGATTAAGATTCTTTCTACTTGGAAATTAAACATATAAAGGGAATTTAGAATTCCCAGGAGAAAAACAAAAATGGCAAAAGTAAGTCCAGTATCGATAAAATACATGGTATATGCCTCATTCAAGGCAGAAGGGCCACTAGAAAAGCCTGACGTAATTGGGGCTCTCTTTGGGCAGACAGAAGGCTTGCTCGGAAGCGAACTTGAGATGAGAGAATTGCAAAAAGAAGGCAAGATTGGCAGAATTGATGTTGATGTAGAAACCGTGGATGGCAAGAGCATTGGAGAAATTAGAGTACCAAGCGCCCTGGACAAGTCTGAAACCACGCTTATTGCAGCTGCATTGGAAACTATTGACAGGATA
>CAYGYN010000021.1:0-4009 GCA_964354195.1 Candidatus Woesearchaeota archaeon
AGCGTTCGTGCATAAGGGTGAGAAGTACTACGTTGCGGAGTGCCTGGAGATAGCAGTTGTCACCCAGGGCAAGACCCTGGATGATACCATGTGCAATCTCCAGGAGGCGGTGGCACTGCATCTTGAGGGCGAGGATCTGGCTGACTTCGACCTTGCTCCCAACCCCTCACTCTTGGTGACATTCGAGTTGGAGCCCGTGATTGTCACGCAAGCTTAAGCGCCTCTCCGGTACCCAAGCGGTGGCCGTCATGACCACGTTCGGCTTTCACGTCCACTCCCGGAGACGGCCAACTCAAGTTACGCAGGATAGGTAAAAGAGGCGAAAAACAGACACTGACCATTACTCTCCACTCCGAGCTTGATCCCGGCACAGTGCGGGCCATCATGCGCCAGGCAGCACGGTACATCCCTGAGACCGAGCTGCAGCCGCACTTCTTTTCCGAATAAGCAGCGACTGGCCCTATCGAACTTCAGAAGTCCCCGCTCTCCCGTACTACATCGGCATTGCCAGCCGCGCCTCCTGTGCCCTGCCTCCTGTGTTCCACTAGCCAAAGTGGAATGCGTTTGCTGCATATCAAGGGTGAGTTGATCTTCACCATTTAGGGTAATTTAAATTCACCATCCCATTAGGTATAGGACAAACGTGTTCAGCCTGCAGCGCCTCCTGGGACACTCCAGCCTGGCACAGTTAACACCCCCAAACTCGTTCCGATGAGTGTATCAAATGTGGAACGCTGGCTGACGAGCCTGCTCGAATCTTTGGCAAACAAGGCGCTCTGAAACGGGGATACCGAATTGGCAAGCTGAGCGAACATTAATTCAGAAGCGCTCGGAAAGGGCTTGTTCTTGGAATCGTTATTATGGAGCGCAAGGAAATGCGCTGGCATTAAGAGGTACATTGCCACCAAATTGGGCCGGCCTCCTGCACATGAAGTGTCCATGTTTTCAGATGCCTTCGTTCCTCACTTCATTGAAAACACCATCACTACTTGTTGTCGAATCTCCTAGCTCCTCGATACAAGGATGACACCAATAACAATGGCCGCAATCCCAGCCCACCTTAGTGCGTTTACATCCTCTTTAAAGATCACTAGAGAAAACAGGGCAACCAAAACATAGGATAAAGCCATGAAAGGATAAATGTGGCTAAGCTCTGCTTTGGATACAGCAAGAATCCATGCCAAGGCTGTGATTACCGTTAGGATAACAGCGGATATAACGTAGACATTGGTATAAGCTTTCATAAAGAAGGAACCAATCTCGCTAATATTGAAAGAAAATGCCCCTACCTGAAGCAGGCCTTTCTTGAGCAACAATTGGGCTCCTGACATCGCAACTACTGATATGAAAACCAGAAAATACATCATTTCTCTCCCCCATGGCCTGCCGGTCTACCATGCGTGAGGCTCTTTCATATGCTTCACCATCACCGGCTGTTTATACTGAACTGCTTGTCACCATTAGTCAACATCAAAGCGTTTTTGTCGCCCGAATGAGAACGTATTCATGATAGATGACATAATGTTCGCAGTGGATGATAGTGTAATCTGCTGAGATTCTCTTATTCAACGCTTCTGCTGTGCGGGGATAGCTGCCTCTATCATACCTCCAGATCAGCTTCCCTAAGCAGCGCTCTGGCGCCCATATTGCATCTAACAACAGTAGGGTGCCCCCTATTCTTAGCACTCTGCAACTTTCATGGATCATTTCCTCAAGAGCCCTATCTGAAAGGTGGTGCGACACAGCGATACACATTACAGCATCAATGCTGTTGGTCTTAAACGGAAGGCAAGTACCATCGGCGAGAATAGCGTTGCTGTCTTTGATCTTTCTGATGAAACGCTGTAGCTTGATCATATCATTGTCAAGATTCACATACATCCTAGCTGCACTCCCTGCGTTACGATACAGACCTGTACCTCCCCCGAGGTCAAGAACCAACGAATCTGGTGCAAGTATAGCCGCTTGATTGGCAATGCGCCGATATGTAGAACGCGCACCAGCTAGAAACTGAATCTGGTCATATACCCAGGGGAGTGAAGCGATGCGCTGCAGAACTTCTTTTAGCACGTGGTTAATCCTCTGACTCATTCATTTCCGCATCAACTCTAGGTCGCACCGACACACCCGACTATCAGTGCATACGTTCATTTACCTGTTGTTTGTTGCTGATACTTTGCGTGCTACAGCAAGCAGGGATGTTCCCATTGGCAGCTGCCGCCGGCGCGCAATTAGGCGGACTTCTAAGGACAACAATAAAGCCAGAAGACTGTTGACCACAGGTATGATGCGAAGTTCAGCAGAAGCGAGATCCTTGGCACCATCTATATCAGGGGCCCCTTGCCGGCGGTTCAGTGACCTAAGCTTGCGACCCAGCCAGACTATGGGGAAGATAATAGCCATATAGTGTGAGATGTATTCCACAGTGTAGCCGGCGCCTAAAAGTTTATTCTCTAGCTCACCCAGCTCGTAACGCCGGCAGTGATGAGAAGCTTCATCGAAATAGCTCCACAAGGATCGGTTTGCTGGCACTGTCACCAGCAAAACCCCTCCGTTAGACAACATTCTACGAAGGCTGACCAGTACCTGTACGTCATCGGGAAGATGCTCAAGTACATCAAAAAGACAGATCAGGTCGAACTGTTTAGCGAAAGGAGGTGCGTTAACATCGCCTTGTATCAAATGACAAGCTGTGCGCTGGCGGGCGTAATACAGACCTTCAGAAAACATATCCATACCTATGACTATGCCTCGCGAGCAAGTCTGTTCAAGAACTCTCAGTACGTTGCCTGTGCCGCATCCTGCTTCTAAAACTCGAAAGCCCGGTGGCATACCGCCCGTAATCTGGCTGACCAATTTAGCAATTACACGGTTGCGCGTCCGAAACCAGAAGTGACGGTCTTCTGCTTGAGATATCGGCGCGAACCAACATTGATCATAGCTGCTATGCGGAGCAGTATTCATGGAAGGTTGAGTTGCCTCCTAAAAAAGACACTCGCAATAAGGGACTCCGTAATCCAATGCACTTGTCCGAACTGAGGAGCCGGGCAGAATCGCTCTATTCAAGGCTTCACTCCTTTCTGGTATAGTATCCTCCCCATAGGGAAGGTCCCTGGATTTCGCTGGTGAGATCGAAGTAAGTGCGGAGCATGGCCGACCAGTGTGGATGCCATGCATTGAATGATCCCTTGCTTCCGTCTATGACAAGAATTGTGTCAGCATTTTCATTAGAGTAAAACATGGCAAGACTATTTACTCCCTCGGTTTCATTACTGTCCATCATCACAAATCCATAATTTGTTGCCCCATCAACCCAGGTTTGAACGATATCTTTGGCATTCCAGTTCACCCAGCCGAAGCTTCCAGGCATTACTGTTGAGGTTCCTTGCGTGGTTGCAAAGCTAGGCTGATTGTTCCAATTGACCTCTGTTTCAGTCCAAGGGCTGGTATTCCTATAGAGACAGTATGTTCTTCCTTCAGGGTTCAGACTAGCAAGAGAATAGCTGTAATAGTATGCGCTGAAGGTGGCGCTATTGATTGTTGACCCTGCCGGTATACTGGAAAGGTCAAATTGAAATAACCCTCGCCCTCTATCGCTGGATTTATACGCCTGAACACCAACCTGGGCTTGTGTCCCATAATTACTGGTTGGGGCTTGTGCTGCAACCTTCGTGGCTGCCATGCAATATAGAGTTAGACCATGTGTTGGGGTAGGACTAGGAGTGAGGCTGGCTGGAGTATAATCGATCACCAGCCTGGGTGGAGGAGTCGTGCCAGCGTATTCCTTAGAGTAAAACAGGGCAACACTATTTACTCCCTCGGTTTCATTACTGTCCATCATCCCAAATCCATAATTTGTTGCCCCATCGACCCAGGTTTGAACGATATCTTTGACATTCCAGTTCACCCAGCCGAAGCTTCCAGGCATTACTGTTGAGGTTCCTTGCGTGGTTGCAAAGCTAGGCTGATTGTTCCAATTGACCTCTGTTTCAGTCCAAGGGCTGGTATT
>CAYGYN010000022.1:0-8131 GCA_964354195.1 Candidatus Woesearchaeota archaeon
AGGTTATTAATTAAGTTCTTAGATTCCGGGAAAATAGTGATTTAAAGCAGGTTTTTACGGGTTTTAAGAGGTATTTTAGGGCTCCCAAAACGGCGCCTAATGTATCTTGTGCGAAGTTTTGGGGTTTTTATGAAGATTTGAGGACTTTTGCGCCCATTTTAAGAACCTTTATTCCTAAAAACAGAAAAACTATGATTACGACCCAAGTTGCTATATCCTTTAAAACTGGCCATATATAATTGAGAGCAAGAATGACCGCGGTGATAACAAACGCAAAACCAACAGAAATTATCGTCCAGGCAAGACCTAGTTTTTCATAGTTCTTTTCGCCTTTCATCTTACCTTCCTCCAAGTCGTTATTAACCCGAACAGGTGTTTTTCAGCGCGTAAAATTCTAAGAACGCGAGGGCTATTATGGTGTATGCTACAATACTCTTCTTTTGCCTTCTTTTTTGCGATTCTTTTTGCAGTTTTATCATTCCACGCCCTTATATCACTCCAAAAAGGAGGGTGATATGTATCTTTTTCATAGCAAGTATCTGGGTCTATTAAAATTCTGTAGGTTTTTAGCTCGTTTTTCATGTTTTTCTTAGGTTTTTGTTTATTTATAGTTTGCTATTAACCCGAACCTTTAGGGGAGGGTAGTTTGATATGGGGTGTTTTGGGCGTTAATGCGAACCCCACTTTTGGGCTTATTTTTTGCTCTTTTAGCTCAAAGTTTCTGCTTTTTCTTACAACTTTTTGCTTATGATTTGCGGTACCTTCTTAATTTTGGATTGCTGCTGGACGATTTTTGCTGTTTTTTTCACTTTTTTTCTGATTTTTTCAGTTTTTGTCTGAATTTTTTAGGTTTTTATGTTCGTTTAATATTTATCATACAGTCTTGTCATGTATCTTGCGGTTAGGTAGAGCAGGAAAAGGCAGAAAATTGTGGTAACTGTTGATGTTGCGATGCTGAGGGTGGCGGAGGCCCTCATATGCGTGAAGAATTGAACAGCTGATTCCACGACGTCATAGATGGTTTGACGCCATGTAAAGGCTATTGTGAAGCCTAAAGTGAATATAATGAGGACTCTGAGCTCTTTCCAGAACTCTTTTTTCATTACATCGGATCCTATTAGATAACGATATGCTGATTCTTTGAATGTCATGTTCGTTTAATTTGTGTTTCTTGGAATTTATCTGAATTTAATCTCTTAAAAGCCTTGATGTGATGTAAATCAGGGCAACTCCTGCAAGGGTAATGGCTATTGCTGTATAAATTTCAGTCATATAATGGCCTAATGGGAGGTCTAAAAAGCGGGCAACGAAGCTCTGGAACGAGTCAAAGACTGCATTTCGCCAAGCAAAAGCTATGCTAAAGCCTATTGCCGCTACAATTGCCAGCTTTATCTGGCGTTTGAACTCTTTTTTGAATGATCTCTTCGGTTTTGCTATCAACATTTTACCATTTTATGAGGTTTTTGGAGTTTTTATAGCTTGCGTATGGCTGTTTTGTCGACGATAAAAGGGAGTTATTCGGTTATAGGAAGAAAAATGATATCGCGCGCACTCGGCGCTTCGCGCCTCGCATTTATTGAGGCAATTTTTCTTGTTTTGGGGCGGAATCCTTGATGTTTTTCTTCTTTTTTTGTCCTTTTTTGGGTCTTGGGGCTGTTTAAAGGTGTTTTGCATTGTTTCTTGTTTGTCGACGATAAACGGGTGTTTAAGGGTGTTTAAACAGCTGTTTGTTTTGTGGTTAAGGGTGTTCAAATTTATCTGTTGGATATTTGTGGGGATGTGTTGGATTATGTGTTGGAATCTGGGGTTTTCTCGACGTATCCTCGACAGAAGAAGAAAGGTTTAAATAGTACTCCTTTCTTAATAGATTATGTTTGGATGGCTTTTCGGAAAAGATACAAAGAAGCTTGAAGAAGAAACAAAGAAAGGGTTCTTATCAGTTAAAGATGATATTGACAAGGTTGGAAAATGGCTTAAACACCTTGACAATGAAGATAAACAGCTGTTTGAAATTGTAAAAGAGCTTAAACATGGGTTGTCGACGATAAAAAGCGAGTTTATGGAGCTCAGGGAGAGCGTTGACCTGGCTATTGAAGAGCGAGTGAACAAACAGGTGTTCAAAAAATTGCCTGTTTTGCATAAACAAACAGCTGTTGATGATGTTCAAGAAGGCGTTCAAACGGCTGTTCAAACAGGCAATATTTACGATATTCTTAAAGGGTTGTCGGCGAACGAACGAGTTATAATATTTACGCTTTTGAACAGTGAAAATGGTATGAAATTGAGCTACGAGGATCTGGCACTGGTTCTGGGAAAAGAGAGGGCGACCATAAGGGGGCAGGTAAATGCCATAAAACAGAAGAGCCAGGGATTAATAGAGGAAATAACTGAGAAAAACGGAAAAAAGAGGGTTTACATACCTGAGGAGATAAGGGAAAAGCTGCTCAAATACGCAAAAGTGAGAGTTAAAGGAAGTAAAAAATGAGTAAAAAAGACATATTTATGGTTAAGCGAATAGGTCTTTTCCAGGGTTTCAAAAGAGAATCAAAAACACGTTGTGGAAGAGGAAAAAGAGTAAGTTAAGATTAAACGAACGGGAAAATTGAGCTGCAAGGGGCTTTTTGACCGAAAAAACAACAAAAAACAAGGGAATAATGGGGGTGAAAAACTAACAAAAAAGGATTGCAACTAGAGAATAAAAGGCAAACAAGTGAGAGTAAAGAAAGTTAATCGTTTAAACGAAAATCATAATTGCCTGAGAGCTAAAATTGTCTGAAGGGAGGCAATTTTTTTCAGATCAGGAGAGATTTGAAGTGTTACTTTCTTATTATTTTCCTTGGATTTGAGAATCGGGATGCCTTTTTTGATTAATTTGTGCGCGTAATCGCGAATTGAGCTCTCTGAGAGCCCAAGTTTCTGTGAAATCAGCGAATAATCGACGACAAACCCCTGCTCTTCAAAAGTATAAATTGCAGAGAAAACTGACATTTCCTGGCTTGTTAAATGCTTAAAATTCGAACGAATCTCTTTTTTTATATCATCAAGGGACTCAAGGACTTGTGAAACGCGATCAATTTGACTAATTGAATCTGTTTTTTGAGAATTTCCCATGGGTTCACGAGATTCTTCAGGATGAAAAGCCAAAAAATCGCCTTTTTGGGGTATCTGTTGGTTTGACTGACTGTCTGCCTGCCTGTCTGTTGGAACCCCCCTATTTCCGATGGAAACCTCCATATTTGGGGTTTCTAAGGCGTATAAAGGGGAATTATCTGTTGGAATGTGCTGGATTGTTGGGTTTATCTGTTGAATTGTGGGATTTTCAAGCTTTTCTGTTGGAATCAATATCTGTAGTGTTCGTTTAATATCGTCTATCTGTTGGTTTAGGAGCAGAATTTGGGTTTTAAGGTCATGATTTTGGGCTTTTAGCTCATCAATATCTTGCCTAACATGGAGAAAAGCATCTTTTATGATGTCTGGAGAGGTCATTTTTGTTTAAGATAGGGTATTGTTATAAAGATTGTTGTAATTCAGAGGATAGTTTGCTTGTTTGGGCTGCTAAATTTGATGGCTGTCTGCTCTTATAGATATCATATGCCTGGTTTGAGAGTCTCCAGCGCTGCCTTTTGGAATATTTTATGCCTGCAGAGTTCTTGTTTATCTCTGTTACGAGCTTTTTCTTGCCCAGACCGGTCACGATTGTCTTTGTAAACTCTTCATCGCGGGCAATTTCCTTTGCGATCTCTGAAGTAAACTTGCTGCCGGGGGAGATTGTGAACAGGTAGTGTAGAATCTGCTCTGAGATTTTATCTTTTTTTTCTTGGCTTACTCTTGGCATACAAGTTAAAACCGAATATCTTTTATAAACTTATGGATTCACTAAATTTATATAGCTAAACAATACGTTTATTATCTGCCTGGTGTTCTTGTTGGTGCTGGTATCAAAGCATTTGAATAAAATGTGGAGTAAAAAACATGGCAGAAGAAACTGTAACAAAGTTCATTGAACCTCACAGCGACGGAGAAGTAAAGACAATCCTTGAACCACTTGTAGCTGAATGGTTCTTCTCAAGGTTTGAGAAGTTTTCTCTAACACAACTGTATGGTGTGAAGAATATTTACTCAAGGAAGAACATACTTGTATGTGCGCCTACAGGAGGAACAAAGACTCTTACTGCTTTCTTAGGGATTATCAATTATCTTGTGGGGCTTGCAGTGAAGAACGAGATTGAGAACAAGATTTATGCTGTTTATGTTAGTCCCTTAAAGGCTCTTTCGAATGATATCTTTGTTAACTTGATTACACCTTTGAGGGAGATTGAAGAATTAGCCAAGAAAAAGGGCATTTCTATGCAGCCAATACGTGTTGGACTGAGAACAGGAGACACTGAGGCAAAGGAAAGGGCTAAGATGTTGAAAAATGCGCCGCACATACTGGTTACAACACCGGAAACCTTGGCTATTGTGTTAACATCACCCAAACTTGTTGAGCACTTGCATGCCTGCGAGTTCGTGGTTGTTGATGAGATACACGCAATGACTAACAAAAGAGGGGTTTATTTGAGTTTGACGCTTGAAAGGCTGTGTGATGTTAGCTTGATTGAGCCTGTTCGGGTTGGTTTAAGTGCGACTATTGCTCCTTTGGAGGAGATTGCCAAGCTTCTTGTTGGTGTTGGAAGAGAGTGTCTGATTGCTCAAGTCAAGCTATTGAAGAAAATTGAGATAAATTTGGACTTTCCAGGTGAGAATATCATTGAAGCGGAGAATCAGGAGAACCAGAGGAAGCTCTATCAAATATTAGACGAACTTATAAGCCAGAACAGGACTACACTTATATTCACAAATACAAGGGCTGCTACTGAGAGAATCATACATTTCCTTGATTTGCACTTCCCTAAGAAGTATGAGGGGCTTATTGGAGCGCACCATTCATCTATGTCGAGAGAGAAAAGGTTTGAAATTGAGGACAGATTGAGGAAAGGGGAACTGAAAGTGGTTGTTTCTAGCACTTCCTTGGAGCTTGGTATAGACATTGGAAGCATTGATCTTGTCATTATGCTTAGAAGTCCTAAGAGTGTTTCTCGTGCTTTGCAGAGAATAGGGCGAGCAGGGCATAAATTACACGAGAATCCACATGGGGAGTTCATTGTTTTGGACAGAGATGACATGGTTGAGTGCGGGGTTTTGATGAAAGAGATGATTGAAGGCAGGGTAGACTTGGCTGAAATACCAAAAAACTGCCTTGATGTGCTGTCACAGCAGATATTTGGAATGGCAATATCACGAATTTGGGATGTGGATGAGATGCTTAGGGTGATTAGAAGGGCTTATCCCTATCAAAATCTGACAAAAGAGGACTTTTTGAGTGTGGTAAGCTATCTTGCGGGAGATTATGCGCTTGAACATAGATATGTTTATGCTAAAATCTGGTATGATGGAGAGAAGAAGCTAATTGGGAAGCGAGGAAAATTGGCCCGGGTGATATATTTGACTAATCTTGGGACAATTCCGAGCGAGGAAGGAGTGACTGTTGTGGTTAATTCGGGTGAGAAGAGGGGACAAGTTGTTGGAAGAGTAGACGAAGCGTTCCTTGAGAGAATAAAAAAAGGGGATATCTTTGTTCTTGGAGGACAGAAATACCAATTTATACATTCCAAAGGCATGAAAGCGTTTGTGCATGCTGGAATTACTAAGAACCCAACTATTCCTTCATGGTTTAGTGAGATGCTTCCGCTTAATTTTGAGTTGGCGCGAGGAATTGGAAGATTCAGACGACTGGTAAAGGAAAGATTGGGAAAGAGGGAAGAGTGCATAAAGTTTATTCAAGAGTTTCTTTATTGCAAGGAGTATATTGCTGAAGAAATTTATGCATACATCAAGCAGCAGAAAGATTTCTCGGAAGTTCCTGATGACAAGACGCTTGTGGTGGAGAAGTTCAAAGAAGAGAAAGAATATTTGTTATTCCATTCTTTGTATGGGCGTAGAGTAAATGATGCGCTTGCACGAGCCTATGGTTTTGCTGCTGGGCGCGTTAAGACTCGTGATGTGGAGATAGGTGTTAATGACAATGGTTTCTTTATTGCAGGAGAATCTCTTGATGAAAACAAGATTCTTTCATGGGTAAAGTCAAAGGATTTGCGAGCAATATTGAAGGAAGCGATTGAGAAGACAGAGGTGCTAAGAAGAAGATTCAGGCATTGCGCTGGGCGCTCGCTTATGATACTTAGGAACTACAAAGGAAGAGAGAAGAGTGTCGGAAGGCAGCAGGTTCACTCAGAGCTTTTGTTCACAGCTGTCAAGAAATTGAGTGATGATTTCCCGATAATGAGGGAAGCTCGCAGGGAGGTTATGGAAGATTTAATGAATGTTTATGATACTGAGCGAGTCTTGAAATGGATTGAGGGAGGAGAAGTAAAGATAAAATTTATTAGAACCCCGCTTGTCTCGCCTTTTGGATTGAATTTGATGCTGCAGGGACGGAGCGACTTGATAAAGATGGAAGACAGGGCAAGCTTCTTGAAGAGGATGCATGAATTGCATATGAAGGTTATAGCGAGCAAGAAAGGTTAAGAGTTTACTACTTATTTGGGTGACATATTTTTATAAGGGGGTTTTGAGAAGAGAGGAGATGGTAATGGGCGAAGGAACTGGCTGGGAAGGAAAAACAAAAGTAGTTATATGCAAGTTCGGAGATACCAACAGGTTAAGCTATGAAGTTATTATTGGAACAGTAACACTTCCTCAGGCGCCATGTCCTAGTGATTATAAATCTTGTTGCGGGTTGTGTGTTGGGGAAGCAAGAGCGAGGATGTTGAATGGCAGCTATTATCTTGAGATGTCGCGCGACAGCACAGACACGGCTAATGAGGGAAGCAATAGGCGATTTTCTGAAATTCGCCCTGGAATAGTGGACAGCATAGAAAAAGCTGAAAAAGTATTGGCTAAGCGTGCGAGGATGTATGCTGAAGAAGTAAGCAGGTTTACGAGCTTAGAAATTCTTGATTTGACAAGACAAAAAGAAGGTGTTTTGGCTGTGAAGGCAGAGGGATAGAATGGCTGAGAGCTGCGGAATATGTGTAGGTGAAAAGGCCGTATCAAGTGACTTGGCTGGAACTCCCCAGGCAGATATCTGGTGTCCTGTGTGCAATCTTGAAATGTATCTTATTGAGATGGGAATTGTGGGGCAGGCAAGAGGGAATGGACCCGGCGACACTATTCGTGTGTTAGAAGATCAGCTGGATTATTATGTCTTTCAAAAAAGAATGGGGAGAGAAGAAGCAGATAGGCTTGTGGAACAGGCGAGGGGACTTTTGGCGCAAATAAAGGCAAGCCCTGATTTAGGCGAGGGACTTCTTAAAAAAGAAAATCAATATCTTGTTGAGTTTAAGGCGGAGCAGGAAAGAAGGTATGGGAATGGGTGAAGATTTAGAGGCGAGAGCTGCTGCGGGGGTGGAAATGCCAAAAGTGGAGATTGACCCTGTGGATGTTGTTGCGAGTTTTATTGAAACTTATGAACTGGTTATCAGACCTCATCTCAAAAAGGGAGATGTGCAAATCTGTGTGCCTGCAATTGACGACCTTCGCATGAAATTTGGCATAGTTGACAAAGAGGTAAGATTCCCACACGGGCAAATTTATGCTTATTATAGGATGGCGCTCACTTATCTTGCTGGGTTGGCTGAGGATCCTGAAAGAGGAGGAAGATTTATGGTGGGTGAGATGTTCAGAAAGCAATATCTCAATACAATTGACAGGCAAGTATCGTTGCTTGATGTTGCAATGAAAAGCTTTGGCGGGGAAAGATACCAAAAGTTGAGAGAAAAGTTTGTTAAACCGTTGGAATTGGCTGACAGAGAAGATGAGGAATAGAATTTGCAAGATGAAATCATTAAAAAAGATTGTTGGGGAATTGGTTCTTGCAATGGTGAGCGGGGCAGCTGTTGGGGCGGCTGTTGGGCACACTGTTGAAGCATGCCGAAAGGAGAGCTATAACGATGAAAGGGAGAAAAACTCGGCTCTTTCCGCTTCTAAATATGAAACGAATAGAAGATTTATTTATGGGACAGGGGTTCTTGGGGGAATTTTGGGTTTTGCTATTTATGTGTTAAGAGAGAAAGATGATGAGAAAGAAGAA
>CAYGYN010000023.1:0-7278 GCA_964354195.1 Candidatus Woesearchaeota archaeon
GCCTGCTGTTGTGAATAGAACAGTCGGATCATTTGTAGGTATTAATGATGCTGATGGAATTTCCTTGTGGTTCTTGGACTTGAAGAAATCAATGTATGCTCGGATTAGTTCAGTTCTTGTTTTAATTGCCATAATGGGTTAGAATTAAGGAGATTTATAAATTTTCTTGAAACGACGAGAATTATCAGTTATCTACTTTTGAGGGGAGCAACAGCATTTTAAGAATTTATTGATAAAAGCAACCTAAGAACAAAATTATTGGAGTTTTGCGAGCTTGCTCTTAATATCCGCAAGCTCTTTGTCAATTGGGGCAAGTTTTACTTTTTCCTCTTTGACTGGCTTGGGCTTAACTTCTTTCATTTCTTTGACTAATGGGGTTTTAATCTCTCGGACTATGGGTTCTTTTTCTTTCCAGTGCTTCCATTCTGATGTTCTTGCTCTTTCGACAGAGCTTTCTATTTTTTCTATTATCTGCTGCCTTATCCGTTCTTCTTTTTCCTGCTCTTCAATAAGTTTTGATTCTGGAAGGGATTTGCTTGTGGTGTCAAGAAATTCTTTTGCCTCGGAGATGCATTTTTTCACCTCGATTTTCATGAGAAGCTCTTCTTTTCTTAACAACTCGTATTCTTGATAGTGCTTTAGCGTTGTTAAAAGGCTTAATTGTGTCTGGAGGAGATTTGTCTCACCATAAACCTGTTCAGGAGGAGAAATTCTTACATATTCGGTGCTCATTCTACCTTTTCGAAGATGTTTGTTGTAACATCCTCTACTTTAGTTTTAGCTGCTTCAATCTCTTTTTCCCAGGAGAGGAGCTCTTGCTCTTCGCGCATTCTTGTTTCCCGAATCTTCTTCATCAATTCATCAATTTCTCTAAGCTTTTCTCGCGCGCTGTTCAGTGCTTTTCGCGCAGAATGGAACCTTTCTATCTTGACATAAACATCCTCGTTCTTCTTTGATGGGTTCAACTCGGTGGTCATTGCAGGAAGAGCTGCACCTTCTATTTCCCTTATCTTTGGCGCTTTAAATTTTAACGGGAACCTTGGCAATTCCTCGGGCTCTTCAGGTGCTTCAGGGAATGAAGGAAGAGATTCTGATTCTGCTTCTTTGAATTCAGGCATAAAAGCGGGCTTTAATGGAGGAAGTTCGGGCAATCCCTTCTTGTCCTCTTTTTTATTCCAGAACATAAGGGTATATTTTTAAATTGATTTATATAGCTTTTTGTTAATTTTAGAATAGTAACACTTAGTAGAAAGATTTTTAATGGAATGCTTTTAAGAGAGTATATGCAAATCAATCTTCTCAAGAATATAGTGTCTTCTATTGCAGGACAAAACTCTACAGGAATAGTAGACTTATTGCATGACAAGAAGAACGTCAATGAATTCCTGATTGCAAAAAAGCTGAAACTTACCATCAACCAGACGAGAAACATTCTATACCGGCTTGCTGATGAGGGAATAGTGAGCTTTGTCAGGAAGAAAGACAGGAAAAAGGGGGGGTGGTACACCTATTTCTGGACATTAAACACAGGCAAAGGGCTCATGAAATTCAAGGATAATCTCTCAAAAACAATTGAAGGCTTGAAAACACAGCTGGCAACAAGGAGAACAGAGAGATTTTATTACTGCGCGAATTGCCAGATAGAATCCAATGAAGAAACTGCTTTGCTGCACCAGTATACATGCCCTGAATGCGGAGAGGTTTTGCAGCTCAAGGACAAAAGCAAGGAGATAGAGAACTTGGAGAAGGAAATATCTAAGCTGGAAGCAGTTCTCTCAAATGTAGACCAGGAGATTGGCGTAATAACAAAGAAGGAAGGCATGGCAAAAGCAAGAAAAACGCGTGCAGAGGAGAAGAAGAAAACAAAGGAGAGGGCTGCAAAGAAGAGAAAGAAGCAGCTTGAAATAAAAAGGGCAAAGAGAGCAAAGAAAACAAGAAAAAAACAATCAAGAAAGAAATCCAAGAAGTCACTGGGCAGGAAATTGGGCAAGAAATTAAGAAGGCTTCTGGGAAGATAGGATGGGTTCTATGATTTACAGGAGAAAAACAACGTTGTGGCAAAAATTAGCGGACAAATCTGCCATTTGGTGGATAATTGTCCTAAATATTATTGTATTTGTGATTGAATTTATCTTTTTGGCGGCAAATCCTGATTTCATAAAATATTTTGCAATCAGCGCAACTAATTTCATGGCTGGAAAATATCTCTGGACATTGATTGTTCACATGTTCTCACATGGGGGATTCCTGCACCTGTTTGTCAACATGCTTGCATTGTTCTCACTTGGAGGATTATGTGAAAAGATAATAGGCAGAAAGAGATTCATCGGGTTTTACCTGATTGCAGGAATATTTGCAGGCATTTTATCTGTATTGCTTGCGGGATTTTTTGGCTTTGGATTCTGGGAAAAGGTTTTTGGCTCTCCTGGAGTCTATATGCTCGGGGCATCTGGAGCAATATTTGGGATAGCTGGTTTGTTTGTTGTGCTTTTGCCAAAAATGAGATTCTCAATAATTTTCATACCTTTCTTTTCTCTTCCAGGATATATAATGATACCTGCGATATTGTTTGTGATGTGGGCTGCTTCTGTTGCTGCTGGCTTGCCTCTCGGAAATGTGGCGCATTTTGGAGGATTCCTGATGGGCCTGATTTATGGGGCTTATCTGCGAGTAAAGTTCAGGAAAAAAGTTGAGATGCTGCAGAGATATTTCCGATGAAGGCAAAAAAGAATGAGACACTTAGAAAACAATTTGGAAAGGCTTTTGCTTATCTTCGGGAAAGCAGGAATTACATCTGCGCCATTGCCTTGGTTTTTGTCTGCGGGCTGTTTATAGGGTTTGCTTATTCAGACAGCTTCAAGTTTCTTGACGAATTCCTAAAACAGCTTGTCTCGCAGATTAAGGGACTAAATCTGATGGACACTATCTTGTTCATATTCCGCAACAACATGACATCTGCTTTCTTTGGGCTCTTTTTGGGCATTGTACTGGGAATTTTCCCGCTGTTGAATGTGATTTCCAATGGAATAATCCTCGGATATGTAATGAAAGTTGTTTGGCTTGATTCTGGAGTCTCTGAATTCTGGAGAATTTTGCCTCATGGGGTTTTTGAGCTGCCTGCGGTTTTTATTTCTCTTGCATTGGGGTTGAAATTGGGGATGTCTATCTTTTCAAAGAAATCCAGGAAAGAATTTTTCTCGAGAATAAAGAATTCATTCATAATTTTTGTGATTGTTGTCCTTCCATTGTTATTGGTGGCTGCAACAATAGAGGGAATACTAATATTTCTATACAAATAACTTTTAAAACTCTTGAAAATAGGTAATAGTGGAGAGAAATGGAGAAAAATGCATGTTAGCAAAGAAAGCATAGAAGAAATTGACAAATCCATAGAGGAAGAAAACATAAAGAAGGTGGAAGCTGCACTGTTCATAGCCGGGAAGTTCATGTCTATCCAGGAACTTGTGGCTCTGACAGATGTGAATCCTATCTTATTGAAAAAAATACTTGAAGACTTATCTGATACTTACAAGGATTCGGGAATTGAGATTGTGAACAAGAACAATCTCTGGAAAATGGATGTCTCGCAGGATTATATCTGGATGGTTAACAAGCTTGCAAGCGGGACTTCTGAGTTCACAAAGGCTGAACAAGAAACTTTAGCTTTGATTGCATACAAGCAGCCCATGAAACAATCCATTGTTGTGAAAATAAGGGGAAACAAAGCATACACCCACATAAAAGGCTTTGTTGAGAGAGGGCTTATTAATAAGAAGAAGATGGGGCATACTGCTGAATTAACATTGAATGATAATTTCTTTGATTATTTCAGCCTAACTGGGACAGGAGATGAGAACAGCTTTGAGATAAAGGAGCTTGTGAAAGGCGAGCTTAAAAAAGATGCAGACACCAGCGCCGAGAGAGCAGAAATTGCGGTAAAAGAGGAAGAATTGAAGGCTGAAAGAAACGAGGAAGAAGCTATGGCTGAAAGAAAGAAAGAAGACATGGTTGAAAATCAGCAATAACCTTATAAATTAATATATTAGTAAAATTTTATGAATCAATTAATCACAATAATTGTCTACATTACCTTATTTGTGGGCATATTTACCTTGGTTATGTGCATCCTGAGTTTCTTTGGGAGAGAGAAACCTAGATTCAAGAGCATGGGGCAGCCGTTTGTCTCGATTTTAATCCCTGCTTACAACGAGGAATTATCGCTTGGGAAGACTGTCGAGAGCGTGCTTGCACTGGATTATCCAAAAAACAAGTATGAAATAATAGTAATTGACGACGGTTCAACTGACAAAACTGGAAAAATAGGAAAGGAATTCGCAAAGAAGCACAAAAATATAATTTATTTGAGGAAGAAGAATGGCGGAAAGGGCAGCGCCCTGAACTACGGGATTGAAAAGGCAAAAGGGGAGTTCATTGTGACTTTTGATGCTGATTCCATGGTGAACAGCGACGCCCTAAGTTTAATGATTCCTCATTTTTCCAATCCAAAAGTCATGGCTGTGACTCCTGCAATGAAAGTATACAAGCCAAAGAAATTGCTCCAGAGAATACAAGAAGTCGAGTATAATTTGGGAATATTTTTAAGGGAATCTTTCGGGAACATGAATGCAATAAATGTAACTCCAGGGCCTTTTTCTGTAATAAGAAAAGAATTCTTTGAGAAATATGGGGGATACAGGACAGATGTATTGACTGAAGACATGGAACTGGCGATGCGCATGCAGAAATATAATTATTTGATAACAAACGAGCCGAAGGCAATTGTTTATACAATTTCTCCCGAGAGTTTCAACTCGCTGCTAAAGCAAAGGAGAAGGTGGTATGCAGGCACAGTTTTCTTATGGGCAACATACAAGAACTTATTCAGCCCGAGGTATGGATATTTGGGATTATTTGTCATGCCATTAGCTATCCTCTCAGTCATAACTACAATACTTGTAACAAGCTATTATGCTACAAGATGGCTGATAGATGGTTATCACAGCATTTCCAATTATCAGGCGATAGGATTTGATTTCTTCAATAATTTCAGCTTCAAATTAAACTATCTCCTAATTCATTTGTACAATTCAATGGCTGAAGGGCTCTTATTTTTTGTAGTTCTATTCTCGGTTTTCACAGTGGTTTTGCTGATTATCCTTGACAGAAGAACAGGCATCTCCCATCCAATAAGAACTTTTATAAACTACTTGCTTTTCGCTCTAACATACAGCGTTTTGTACACTATCTGGTGGGGGGTCTCGATATTTTACAGCATAACAGGGAGAAAAATGAAATGGAAATGAAAAGAAACATTGACTGGAACAAAGTCTTGCTGGCTTTTTTGATAACTGTGTTTTTGTTCAATGTAGGAGTTTTTTTGGGCTATTTCGGCAGCAAGATTATCGAGGGCTCGTCGATAAGCATAATCCAGAGCACGAACAATGAAATTTCAAATTTGGAGACTTTGAATCTTCTGGAGCAGAATTATCCCTGCTCTTCTTCAACCTTGGACGTGGCAACAGAAAGGCTGGCTTATATGTCTGACTTGATAGACTCCATGGAAGACCAGCGCGGGAAGACAAACAGCGACGTGATGGAATTAAAGAAGATTTACAGCGTTGTCGAGATAAGGCATATGCTGTTATTGAAACAAAGGGCTGAAAACTGCGGTGTAAATTACAGCCTTGTCATTTATTTCTATTCCAATAGTGATGAGTGCAGGGATGATACAAACAAGATTTCATTCATATTGACTTACCTCAGAAACAAATTCAATAGTTTAAGAGTTTATTCTTATGACATTAATTTGAACAATGACGCTGTCCAGATATTGAAGAATTATTACAATGCAACAGGATGCTACAAGGTCTTATTGAATGAGAAACCCATTGGAGAAATTAAAGAATCACAGGATATTGAGAAATATCTCTGAATTAAAAGAATTATTCTCAATAACAATGAGAATTGGAAAATGAATTCTCAAGCATTCAAAAACTTCCTTGCTTGTGTTCTTGAACACAACAATAAATAAAAAGCCCGAAATTGTGGGAATTTTATGATAGAATACTCTGGAGCAATTGTTGAGGCGATTGAAGACGGCAGGATTGTCCGAGTTTCCGAGGATTATGCAAAAAGAGAGGGCTTATTGATTCTAAGAAAGAAGCCCCAAGTGAGCGATGCGCCACTTAGCGCAAAGGAGAAGAAAGACGAGGGAATGAGGAGGAACAAGGGCTTTGTCGGCATGGATGATTTGAGAAAACCATTGAAATCGCAGAGAAGCGAGGTCATGAACGAGCTTATTGAGAATTTCCATTGGGTTTTGCTTGAGAAGAGGAAAGCGCGAGGATTAACAAGAAAGAAAGTTGCTGAAGCGCTTGCTGAGAGCGAGATGAACATAAAAATGGTTGAGAATGGCGTCTTGCCGATGAATAATTTTGTGCTCGTAAACAAGCTTGAGAGCTATTATGGAGTCAGCTTGAGGAAAAACAAGGTTGCAACTCCAAGCGCAGGGCCATTGAGGCAGATAATTGACTTCGCGAAGAAAGAAACTTCAGAGAGAGCAGGAGAAAAAGCCAAGGAGAGAACTGGAGGGGAGAGCAAAGAAAATAATGAAGAAGTGCTTGACTTGACTGCTGACGGCGATATAGATGTAAGCAAGTTTTGATTAGTAAGATTTATAAACGAATTCTTGCCTTTTCTTTTATGAACGTTGAAGTTGTTAAGCAGGAAAAGAATGAAGTTGAATTGAAGATTGACAATCTCACAGTGGCTGAGATTTTGCGTGTTTATCTGAACAATAACGGCGTGGAATTCGCTGCATGGAAGAGGGAGCATCCTTCAAAGCCGCTTTTATTCAGGATAGAGAGCTCTGGAAAGACTGCGAAAAAGGCTGTTTCCGAGGCTGTTGATGCAATAAAGAAAGATTGTGACAAGGTTCTAGGCGCTTTGAAGAAGAAATAATTTTCTGACAAATTGTTATCATCTATAATCTGTTGAGAGGAGGAACTTTGCAAACGGGCTGTTTTGAAGATTGTTGTTTGTTGTCTATATCACATAATTCTTTTTATATCGAGGGTTGATGGTATTCTAATGAGCGAGAGACAAGGCAAGATATCTGCGGGAAGCTATGACATAAACAAGTGGCTTTTTGGGGGATATGACTCTGACATAATTAGCGTAGTTTATGGGGCTTCTGGAACCGGCAAAACAAACTTTTGTTTGCTGGCTGCGGTTTCGCAGGCAAAAAAAGGGAACAAAGTGATATTCATGGACACTGAG
>CAYGYN010000024.1:0-5329 GCA_964354195.1 Candidatus Woesearchaeota archaeon
AGGGTATAAACATCCAGCAATACCAAGACCCACAACGGGTAATAAATGAAATATATGTTTAAAAATTTTCATAATAACTCTTTACTTATAAATATCTGTTAAACTATAATATTTATAATTCATGGGAGATAAACTTAAAACACTTGAAATTAAAAAGTTAATACAAGAGTATAATTTTTTATTATTAGATGATGAATTTAAAAAAGAAGTTATCTCAGAAAATAGACCTGAATTTTTAGAAAAAACACAAAAATTAAGATCTGATCTTGGCATTATTAACGATCCTGATCCGCAACCTGAAAAAAAAGAAGAGGAAGTTAATTTACCAAAAAAACCAAAAATAGAACCTAACTCGGTTGATAAATCAGTTAAAGATAAAGTAAAAAAATTATATCGGGAGATTGTTAAAAAAACACATCCAGATAAAGTGGACTCTGAAGATTTAATAAATCTTTATATGAGTGCAACAATTGCCGCAGATGAATACAACCTTATGGAACTATTTATAATATGCGATCAGTTATCAATTAATTTTGAAATTGATTTTGAAGATAAGGGAACTTTAATTGCTTTAATTGAAATGAAAAAAAAGGAATTAAAAGATATTGAAGCATCATTTATATGGATATATTATATGGCAAAAACTGAAGAAGAAAAAAATAAACTAGTCGAATTATTTGTTAAAAAGCATGGCTAAAAAAAGATCAAAAAAAGGGTTTAACACCGAAAATATTAAAATCGGTATCACATTGGGATTAAAGGACAATAAAGAATCCATATGGACAAACGGAATCAAACAAAATGTGTTGATGATGATTCATATGTTAAAAAATTCTGAAAAGAATTATGAAATCCATTTATTAAACACATTAAAAGCCGACTTCTCTGAAAAACCATCTTATCTAAATGATATTGATGTGAGTTATTTTGAGGATAAGTATTTGGAGATGGATATGTTGGTCGTGATGGGAGCTCAAATCCATAACCACCAAATTGATTCATTTAAAAAATCGGGGGAACATAAAAAAATCATCGCTTATAAATGTGGTAACAATTATGTGATTGCTATGGAAAACATTTTATTCGGTGATAATCCAGCTAAGTCCTACCAATTTGATGAAGCATACGATGAGATATGGTACATTCCACAACAAGATGAGGTCAATCGTGGGTATTATCATACCTTATATCGTACAAACGCTCTTATCGTTCCATTCATCTGGCACCACAAGTTCTTACTTGAAAGTGTGACTGATATTGAAAGAGGGTTTAAACGTGGTTCATATAAAAAGAATTGGCAATACGATATCGGTAAAGAGAAGAAAATCTTGGGTATTATGGAACCTAACTTGAATATTGTAAAGTTCAGTTTAATTCCAACAATGATTGCTGAAGAATCTTATCGTGGTGAAATTGGTAAAAACCATATTGATAAACTTCGTATCACAAACTCTGAAAAAGTCAAATCACATAAAGAGTTTCTAGCCATGATTGCCACGTTTGATTTATATAAAGACAATAAGATTTCTGCCGAATCACGTTATCAAACCGCCTATATGTTAACACAACATTTGGATGTTCTTATTTGTCATCAGATTTTGAATCCATTGAATTATTTGTATTTGGATGCTGCGTTTCTAGGATACCCTGTCCTACATAACGCACCAATGTGTAAAGATCTGGGTTATTACTACGAAGGGTCTGACACCATTGCTGGAGCCAAACAACTTGATTATATCTTAAAGGAACACGATAAAAATATTGAATCTTATGATGAACGAAATGATAAGGTTCTACAACGTTACCACGCAGATAATATGGATATTGTTCGTACCTATGATAAATTGATTGAGAACTTATTTAATGGTGGAAATTATGGGTTAAAATATAATCCAAAAACAAACCTTTATGGAAAAATATAATAAGGAAGATATTGTTTATGTGACCGCTCAACCCGATGTTCCTTATTTTCATTGGCAAGTTGAGTTATATGTCCATAACTTTAAATCACTTGGAATTGATCCAAAACAGATTCACGTTATTTTTTCTTTGCCAAATGGGGCAAAGGTTAGATCTGAAAGTTCAAAACGGTTAGATAATCTTGGATGTCATATACATTTCTATGAAGATAATAGAAATAAAAAATCATACATTCCAAGTATAAAACCATATCTTGTTTCAAGATGGATTAAAGATTTTCCTGAACTAGGTAAGTTATTATTTTTACACGATGCGGATATCATCTTTAGAGAAATACCAAATTTTGATGTTTTACTAAACGATGAGATTTCATATCTATCAGATACCATTGGATATATAGGCTATAACTATATTAAAGATTGTTGTGATAGATATGAGAGACAATATCCGTTATCTGAAAAACTACAACTACTTCAAGAGATGTGTGATGTGGTGGGAATTGATATTGATGTGGTTAAAGACAATCAGTTAAATTCTGGTGGGGGTCAATATCTTTTAAAGAATACCACATTTGAAATGTGGGATAAGATTTATCTTGATTGTACCCCTTTGTATGACCAAATGATGGATTACCAAAAACGTTTTCCAATCAATCCAGGTCAAATACAATTTTGGACTGCTGAGATGTGGTCAATGTTATGGAACATATGGAAGTTCGGTATTGAAACAAGGGTGGTTAAGGAGCTTGAATTTTCTTGGGCGACAGATACAATTACTAGATATGAACAAACACCAATACTTCATATGGCTGGGGTTACCGATAATTTAAAGAAAACAAAATTTTATAAGGGTAAATACATCAATATAAATCCAATTGAAAAGTTAAAAGAGAATCCAAATCACTTTGATTATATTGATAAAAATAGTTGTACTTTAAAGTACATTGATATAATGAAAGATTTCATTAAATAAAAAGGGGACTCATTTCTGAGTCCCTTTTTTATGTTAGGTTTTTACAACCAATTTATTGGCCTTTGTTTGAAGTATTCTGGTCCGCCATAATTAATATAAATTTCTTCACCAGGTTCAATATCCCTTAAAGCAAAGAATTCAAATGTCATTGGTTTCCCATCTCTCCAATCAGAGTTGTTTTGGTTGTTGTGGTTATACAAAGATCCATACCCTAAAGATATTATATAATAAGGGTTATTACTTTCTTTTGGGTAATAAAATCTATAGTCATCTAAAACATCAGAATTATGAGGTACACCCATTTTAATTAAAGGACATACTTCAATTATCTCGTCCTTTAAGATTTTTTCTTTTGCGAACACACCAAGTCCTTTATTTGGACTTTCTTTAATTTCTATTTTTAAAGGTACTTCTATCATTTGTTTTATTTTTTTAAGGTAGGGGAGGAGTATTTCATCCTCCCTTTTATCTTGTGTGTTAAAAATTTAACTAACGTAAGATCTAGTCCACACTGTGGATTTAGATTCATTCCATCCTGGAGTCCATATTTCAGTATAACCATCAATCATGTTAGGACCATTATAAATATTAATTCTATAAGTGGTACCACCTTTTAATTTAAATGACTTATATGGTGAACTTTGAATTCCCCATTGATTATTACCAATATTTAACGCAGCAACATTACCATACCAATCTAAATTATTATTAACATCGGTTCCAATCAATTCATCTAAAGTTACTAAATTGGCGTATGCCAATTCACCAGAAGGTTTATACACGGTAATATCCCAAGTAGCATAAGGGGTTTGTAAATTATAGTCAGACCATATATATTCCCTAATACCACCAACAAATCTTAAGTTACTTAATGAATTTTCATTTATCTTTTCTTCATAGATAATACCATTTGCATCTTCAGTTCCTGTTTGTATTCCTAAATATCCAGAACTAATTGCGATAGGAGATTCAGTTGTAAATAATCCATTTTCATCAGTAACACCTAAATAAACTAATGGTGGGTTCACAATAGGGTTGTCACCATTTATTGGGTTTTCGGGGTTAAATGAATAAATATTTTGTTGACCATCGTAATAGTAAATATCTAATCCGTCTACTTTAATTGTGTTTATATTTGAATAGTTTTGATTTGACCAACTAGATCTTAGATCTAAAGATATTGAAACGTCTTCAGACAATGGTCTCGTAATTGATATTGGTCCAGAATCACCAGAAACGTCAAAATATTGACCCCAAGTTAAATCACCATTTTCATCAAATGTTCTAATGATGTATGATCCATTACTTAAGTTAGTGGTGATATTACCATTAACATCTGTTGTTCCACTAAACATGAAAATAGGGTAAATATCTCCACTACTATTTAGTAGGTGACCACTACCAACCAAATAGATATCTACAGAAGAGTTACTAATAACTCCATTATCATCTTGGTTTGTAAAGTCAACACTAAAGAATGTTCTTGTTTGAGTAACTGAAGTAGTTGAGTTATTTGCTGCAAATGGGCTCGTCCAAACTACCATACCTTCTTTAACTGGGGTGTTGTATACTTGTACTACCCACATTGTTGTAGATCCTGTAATACCACTGAATACCGCAATACCATTTTCATCGGTAACTATTGAAGCGTATTCGGTAATACCACCAAAGCCTGGACCACCTGGGCCTTTTGCCTGACCACCTGGGCCTTTTGCCTGACCACCTGGCGATAAAGTACTCAACACAACTAATTGATTAGGTATACCATTATCAACTGTTAAATCAAATAATAATGATATTTCTTCTGTTGAATTTATTAAATTCAATACATCACCTACAGTTGTAACTGGACCAGATAATGAATCAGGTATTAACGTTGGATTCCCTCCATCTAAAGATAATCCTAATAATCTAATTTCATCGGATGTTGAAACCTCATTATCTGTTACTATTTCATCTAATATTGATAAATCACCCCACATGACATCAGGATCAGTTTCCGCAAATAATTTTGTAAACATTTGATCCTTACCGACGGGGTCATTTAATAATACCCCTACCACTCTCCATGTTTGACCATTAATTACAAATGGTTCAGGACCTCCATAATCATTATCTAAAACAACCGCCACTTGGGCTGTCATTGGCTGACTAAATGTGTTAAATCCTGTTGTGGTGTAATCGGTATTAAATGAAACGAAAACATCAGTTTCAACATATTGTGAAGATCCTAAAGTTATACTTTCCCAATAAGAAGGTGTGGATGCAGTTGTTGTAGTTGTGGTTGTTGGTGCTTCAGTTGTTGTAGTTGTTGTAGGTGCTGCGATTTCCATTGTAAATGTATCTAATACACTTAAAACATCACCTCCAATTCCAGGTTCATTAACATTTCTTATTTTCAATTGGTAAGTACCATAATCAACGGGGTAATTATCAA
>CAYGYN010000025.1:0-33141 GCA_964354195.1 Candidatus Woesearchaeota archaeon
AAGATTCTGGATTATATAGAAGAAAAGAGAGTTGCTACAAGCTCTGAAATAGCAAAATTGCTAAAAATCTCCTGGAATACTGCCGATAGTTATCTAAAAGACCTTGTTATTGAGGGAAAAATTGAGAGGATAAAAAAAGAGGGGGTAAATCTATGGCTGAAAAGATGAATAAGAAAGCGCAGATAGCAATCTGGGTTATTATTGCGATGGTTCTTGTAGCTTCGATTTTATTGTATTTCTTCGTGAATAAGACGGCTATTACCACCACACAAACAAGGTTCAATCCGCAGCAGGCAATAGAAAAATGCGCAGAAGATGCGGTAAATGAAGCAACAGACATTATGATTCCGCAAGGCGGATTCCTTGAGCCAAATTATTACAAGCTATACAACAGCACAAAAATAGTTTATCTCTGCCATACGCCTGAATATTTCAAGGCATGCATAAACCTGCATCCGATGCTGCTAGCTGAAATAAAAGAGCAAATAAAGGGCTACATAAAACCAAAAGTTGAACAATGTTTTAATTCTATGAAAGATGAAGCTGATAAAAGAAATATTGTTGTTGAGCTTGGGGAGATGAATCTTGATATCTCACTTGCGCTAAACAGGATTTTTGTAAATATAACAAGAGAGACAAAAATAACTGAGAAAGGAACAACAAGCGCTCTTGAAGATTATGATTTTGAGATTGTAAATCCAATATATGACTTGGCAAATGTTGCAATAGATATAACCAATGCTGAAACAAAAATGTGCGGCTTTGATTATGTGCTATTTACTCTGATAAATAATAATTTTGACATAAGGAAGAATATGCTGTCTGATTATACTGAGATATACAATATAAAGGACAAGCAATCAGGAAAAGCGCTCAATATAGCAATAAGGGGGTGCGCAGTGCCTATGGGGCTGCTAAAAGAATAAAATGAAAAGAATATCAAAAATAATTTGTGGAATTCTTGCAATAATCGCGATTATGATTTTCATATTTGCAGTGAGTGTGGTTTCCGGGCAGGACAGCATAAGCACGTGCATCAGCATATGCACAGAATATACAAGTGCGGAGTGCAATGCAAAATGTGATGAGCCGTGTGTGCCGTCAGATATAACAAACGTTCCTGAGTGCGAGCTTGGAACCTGCTTTGACAACAATAAAGGAACTTGCATGCAGAACTCCCCAAAGAAATTATGCGAGGATGGCGAAGGAACATGGGACAAGGACCCAAACAATGCCAACTGCAAGAAAGGGTGCTGTATAATGAGCGGAAATGCTTTCCTATCAACAGCAAGGCAGTGCGCTAATATGGCGGAGGCATTTGGCATAACTAAGACATTCAGGCCCGAGGCAAACAGCGCATTGAAATGCCTGACATATATGTATTCGCTTGAAGAGGGCGCATGCATTACAGGAGTTGACAGCCTAACAGGCAAGAACAACTGCCAGTTCATCTCTAAAGCAAGATGCCTTGAGCTAAAGGGACAGTTTTATGGAGGATTCCTTTGCTCTTATCCTGAGCTTGAGACAAAGTGCACAAAGGAAAAGACAAGCAAGTGCGTTGAAGGAAAAGACGAACTATACTGGTTTGACTCCTGCGGAAACAGGGAAAATATTTATGACGCAAACAAAGTGAAAAGCTGGAATGAAGGCAAAGTGCTATCCAATAATGAGAGCTGTGTCCTGAAATCCGGAAGCAATCCTGTGGCCAACCAGGGCACATGCGGGAACTGCAATTATATAATGGGCAGCAGGTGCGGGAACAAGACAGCAAACGAGAAACTTGATGACTCAACGCAGAAATCTGTATGCAGGGACTTGTCATGCATTGATGAGAATGGCAATAGGAGAGTGCATGGAGAAACATGGTGTGCTTACCAAGGAGCAATAGGTGTTGCTGGAAACAATCAGAGGGCAGTTGACACGCCTGGAAGCAGTCATTTCAGGAAAATATGCTATGAAGGAGATGTAAGGACAGAGCCGTGTGCTGATGCAAGGAGCGAGATATGCATAGAAAATAAGACAGAAGGAAAGTCAAGCGCAAGCTGTGTTATTAATGAATGGGCAAAATGCCTTTCTGCAAATAGCAAATCTGAGAATGCAAGGGTTAAGGAATGCAAAAAATATCCTGCATTCTGCTTCATGAAACAGATTAATGTTGATGACCATTTTAAATTCGGGATGTGTGCTCCAAAATATCCTCCAGGGCATAACCTGACAAGCGGCGAAGGAAGCTCGTGCAAGCTGGGAACAATGACATGTGAAGTGACTTATGTCAAGGATTATAATGGTCACTGGAATTGTGAAGACAATTGCGACTGCAGGCATTCTGGATTTGCTTCGCAGATGAATGACTTGTGCATGTCTCTCGGGGATTGTGGGGCAGAGGTTAATTATGAAGGCATCTTGACAAAGAATTACAAAGTCAGCAGAACAAGCGCTCTTCAAGATTCATACATTAATGGCTTGATGAAATACGCCAATGTAACTCCTGGAAAATTTGCAACTGGCGAGGGCATTCTTGGGAATTACTCAGGAGACTGGGAGATGAACAGCGCACAGGGCAGTGAATTTTTCATGAATCTCTGGGATTCGAGCTGGTGGGGGGGCGGGGCTTTATTATTAACAATGATAAACCCGATTGCGTTTATGGTTTTTGGAGCTGAGCTGATTGCTGATTTTGCAGTAACTGTACTTGGAATAAGTGAGGATAATTTCTTTGTGGAGGTTGCGCTTTATACAAATCCATTCAGATGGTTTGGGGTTGGAGACAGTAAGCAAAAGGACATTATATTCACATGCAAGCCTTGGGAAGCCCCTGCTGGAGGAAAATATTGCGACAGGTGCGGGAAAGACGGATTCACTTGCACAGATTATGCGTGTTCGTCGCTTGGACAGACATGTGTATTGGTAAACAGGGATACTGGCTCAGAGAGATGTGTTGACAGCGCTCCAACTGATGTAAGTGTTCCAATAATAAGCCCTTGGGAATCTGCGCTTTCTGAAGGATTCAATTACACTAATGCGAATGCGCTTGGAGTCAATATTGTGGGCGAGAGCAGTGATGGATGCATACCTTCATTCACTATATTTGACATGGGCATAACTACAGACAAGGTTTCGCAATGCAAATACTCGACGAAAGCAGGATTTGAATTTGAGCAGGAGGGAGAAGAAATACCTCTTGACACATATAACACTGATGCTGAATTTTTTAAGGAAAATCTTCTTGAAGGATATTTCGGCACAAACATTTACAATGAGAGCCATTCGATGAAATTTATAGTGCCGACTCTGGAATCTCTTGGAAAGTCAAGCCTCGGGCCAAATCCAAGGGCAGATTATAATCTTTATGTGAAGTGCAAGGGAGCGAATGGAGTGATAAATGAGGCAGATTATGCCATAGGCTTCTGCATCAAGCCAGGAGTTGATTTCAAGCCCCCAGAAGTGGCGCATACAATACCTGATGAGAGATTTGTGAAGGCTGATGCAAAGAGCGAGAGCATGCTGATATATATTGATGAGCCTGCTGAGTGCAGATGGAGCTTGCCTGATGTAAAATATGAGTTGATGAAAAACAATTTTACATGCAGGACAGATATTGACGAGCAGACAATATTTGGATGGGGATGCAATGCAACACTTCCATTGGAGGAGGGCAATAAGAGCACATTCTATGTGCAGTGCATGGACCAGCCGTGGGAAGAAACCCTGTCAAAGAGGAATGTAATGCCAGAGAGCTACAAGATTGAGCTTGCAAGGAGCAAGCCGTTGGAGATAATTTCAATAAAGCCTGATGGAGAGACACTTATTTTCGGCGTAGAGCCTGCTGCTGTAAAGATAGAAGTAGAAATAGATGGGGGGGTTGAAGGAACAGCTGCCTGCTATTACTCGCTTGACAATGAAAATTATCACCTGTTCTCGAAGAGCGAAGGCCTACATCAAGAGCAAGTGTTCAACTCACTGCTATCAGGCAGCTATCCATTACAGGTAAGATGCAGTGATAGTGTAAACAATAGCGCTGAAAGGGATATTTCCTTTACTGTAGATATAGATGCGCAGCCGCCAAAGATAGCCCGAGTTTACCAGGCTCAGGGAGATTTGATTATAAAGACAAGTGAGGAGGCAGAGTGCGCGATAAGCATGGAAAAATGTGACTTCAATTATGAGAATGCAACCCTGATGTCAGGAACAGAATATTATCATTCTACTCCCATAACAATAAAGTCTATTTATTACATAATGTGCAAGGACAAGTTCGGCAACTATGGAGGAAGCTGCGATTTGAAAATAAAGACTATATAATAAGTATTATAAACAAAAAATGAGGCATAATATGATGAATAAAAGAGGGCAAGTTGCAATATTTGTAATAATTGCACTTGTGCTTGTGGCAGGAGTCGTTGCATATTTTGCGATAAAGAACCTGCCAAAAGTTTCAGAGCAGGTTGTGCTTAATCCAAAATCAGCAATAGAAAAATGCACGCAGGATGCTGTGAATGAGGTTGTTGAGAAAATGCTTGCTGGAGGCGGGTTTGTGAAGCCCTCAAGCTTCAAGACATACAACGGGACAGTTGCTTACATGTGCGTGAATGATGGTTATTTCAAGCCATGCGTGAACCAGCACCCAATGCTTCTCAATGAAATGAAAACAGAGATAAAGAATTACATAACTCCAACTGTTGAGCAGTGCTTTGCAGGCATGAAACAGGATGCTGAGAGCAGAGGATATAGTGTTCAGCTTGGCGTGATGATTATTGATATCTCGCTTGCGCCGAACAGGATTTTTGTAGATATTGCAAGAGATACTGTTCTAACTAAAAACGAGAATGTGCAGACAACAGATAAATACAATGTTGAGGTAGTAAATCCTCTTTATGATTTGGCAAACGTGGCTGTTGAGATATCTAACCAGGAAGCAAAATACTGCAATTTTGAGAATGTTGGTTATAGTGTCCTGTATCCGCAGTTTGACATTCAAAAATGGATGATGTCGGACTCGACAAAAATATATACTATCAAAGACAAGCCATCTGGAAAGACAATGAGGATAGCTACGAGGAGCTGCGCGCTTCCTCTGGGGCTGATATAAAATGAGAAAAATAAAAAACGAGAAGAAGATTGAATATTTCAAAACTTGGACACAGATATCAATAATGATGATTGCAATATTTGCATTCGCATATTTCATGAGCGAGAGTTACAAAGACAGGGAAGAAATCAGAATAAACCCGTGGTTCTTGATTTTGAAATTAATAACTAAATTCATATTCAGCGAGAAAGGGATAGTGTCAGCATTGGAAGCGAGCGACTTGAAAACAGGAGTTGCTACCTGCATGAGAACAGATGACGGGAAAATCTGCCAGGAATATCCTGCAAGCGAGTGCAATGTTAAATGCAATGTAACCTGCATCCCGAGCGACATGGCTCATGTTGCTGAATGCAAGCTTGGAACTTGCTTTGACAGGGATGAAGGGACATGCGCGGTTGGCTCCCCGAAGCCTATTTGTGAGGGCAACGGAGGAAAATGGTTTGATGATTCAAAAGGAAACATAAAAGAGTGCAAGAAAGGATGCTGTGTGCTTGGAAGCCAGGCTCTATTTACAACAGATATAAGATGCCAGAAAATGTCATCACTTTTGGGAATTGAGAGAATTTTCAAGCCAGAGGTTAAGAATGAGCTTGGATGCTTTGCTTTATCTAACACGCAGGAAGAAGGAGCATGCATTACAGGGGATGATATTTACAGCGGGAAGAAAATCTGCAAATTTTTCGCAAAAGAAAAATGTGTTGCTGCAAAAGGAACATTCTACGGCGGATTCCTATGCTCCAATCCCCAATTAAACACAAACTGCACAAGGCAAAAAACAACTTCATGCATTGAAGGAAAAGACGAGATTTATTGGTTTGACTCTTGCGGAAACAGGGAAAATATTTATGATATTGACTTAGAGAAAAGCTGGAATAATGGCAAAATCCTGACAAAGCAAGAGAGCTGTAGCCTCGGAAGCATTGACAATCCGGTGGCTAACAGGGGAACATGCGGGAACTGCAATTATTTATTAAGCTCGAGGTGTGGGAACAAGACAGCTACACAAAAATTAAATGATGCAAGACAAGGATTTGTCTGCCGAGACTTGAGTTGCGTTGATGAGAAAGGCAACACAAGGGTGCATGGAGAAACATGGTGTGCTTACCAGAGTGACATTGGATTTGATGAAACAAGGTCGCGGGATGTTCCGGGAAGCAGCCATTACAGGAAAGTTTGCTATGAAGGAGAGATAAGGACAGAGCCTTGCGAGCAGGCAAGAAATGAAATTTGTGTTGAGAACAAGATGGATGTTCCAGGAGGAAGAACAATTTCTTCCGCTTCATGCATAAAAAACCTTGCTGCGCAATGCCTGACTTACAACAGCAAGGCAGAAGCGACAATGAAATCAGAATGCAACAACAATCCTTTCTGCGCAATCAAAAATGTTGATATTGGAAAATATTTCAAGTTTAGCATGTGCGTGGCAAGGCATCCTGTCGGGCATGACTTGACAACAGGAGAGGGAGGCAATGCGTGCAGCAAGGCAAGCAATACATGCACAGTAGTATATGTGAAAAAATTAAGCAGCGGGGATTATGAATGCGAGCAAAACTGCAATTGTGAGAGCAATGATTTTGCAGAGCAACTGAATGACTTATGCATGAGCATGGGCGACTGCGGGGCTGAAGTAAATTACATGGGAACATTAACAACAGAGGGCTACAGCACAAAGGCAGAGCACGTAGGCGGGGTGGACAATGTGGATGACCCAACATTAAGCGCAGGTTACAAGGCAACAATCTCAAAATTCAACAAGCCCCAGGAAGGAAAAACCTCTGATGTAAACTTAACAACATGGACTGCAGAATCATGGGACAAAGACCCTGACAAGAGCAAGCTTCATAATGCCATTGGTGCTGACTTGCCTGATTTCTCAATGATAAGCGGGGCAGCAGGAGGGCTTGCTTTATTGGGCGCCCATGCAGGACTATTCGGAGCAGTAGCAACAGCGGGAACACCAGCAACTGGCGGAGTGCTTGGATTTTTTATGACACCTGGAACAGCACCAGTAGCAGCAGGCGCAGGGACAGCATTTATGAGCGCCGGTGCAGGAGCAGTAATTGGATTAGCAATTACAGCTTTACTTATTCAATGGTCTGGAATTGGACCTGGCTTGGACCCTTGGATGACTTATACTTTAATGGGGGCAGGGTTTGCTGCAGGAGCATTGATAGCTTATAATGCAGCTACAGTGACAGCTACGGGTACTGCAGCATTAACTACAATAGGCCCTATTGCTTGGATTCCTATTGTAGGGTGGATTCTTGCTGCGGCCGTTGTCTTGTTTATTGCAGTAATGAAGATAATGAAGATTGGAGACATCCAGACAAGAGATGTTGAATTCAAATGCAAGCAATGGCAGCCGCCAACAGGCGGGAAAGATTGTGCGAAATGCGGGACAGATGGGTTCAAGTGCTCGAAATATGCCTGCTCGTCACTTGGGCAGACATGCAAGTTTGTGAATGAGGATACAGGGCAGGAGAGATGCGTTGACACTGCCCCGAATGATGTTGCAACTCCAATCATATCGCCGTGGCTGTCTGTATTGACTATGGGATTTGTTTATACAAACAGCACAGAGCTTGGAGTCGGAGTAAAGAGTTCAAGCGAGAGTGATGGCTGCATACCTGCTTACACGATGCTGAAATTCGGAATTGCAATGAACAAGGTGGGCAAGTGCAAATATTCACAAACTTCTGGAGTGGCTTTCAAGGACATGACTGATGATTTTGGAGATTCTCTTTTCGTGGAGAATCATTCAATTACATTGTTGACACCAAGCCTTGAGATGCTTGGAATATCAAGCACCAATCCAGGGCAGAGAGTCAATTATAACCTTTATTTAAAGTGCGAGAATGCAAACGGAGTTGCACATGAGAGAGATTATGCGATAAATCTTTGCATAAGCCCTCAGGAAGATGTGAGTCCTCCTATTATATTGGGGACAGACCCTATGATAGAATTCATAAGAGGAGATGCAAACATGCAGAACCTGAGTGTTTATACAAATGAGCCTGCTGACTGCAGGTGGGACTCAGCCACCAATGAATTCTATTCATTGGCAAATAATTTCACCTGTATAACTGACTTCAGCGCGCAAACCCCTGCTGGATGGAGATGCACAACAGAAATACCAATTCCAAATAATGAAACCAAATTCTATGTGAGATGCCTTGACAAGCCATGGGAAACAAATGAATCAAAGAGAAATGAGGGAGAGAGCAGAAGCATGAGATTTGTCAAAACTCCTGTGTTAAACATAAACTATGCAACTCCGGATAATGAGACAATAGCCTCTGGAATGCAGCCAGTTACAACAATTGTTGATGTGGAGACATCAGGGGGCTTGGATGGAACAGCAAGATGCACTTATTCATTTGACAATGTTAATTTCTTTGATTTCGCGGAAACTTGGCAGAAGGCGCACAAGCAGACATTTGAATTCTGGGAAGCTGGAAGGAAAGATATTGAAATAAAGTGCATTGACTCTGTTGGAAATGAAGCTGACAAGAACATCTCTGTTGTTATTGAGCTTGACACAACTGCTCCAACAATAACTCGCGTTTACCAGACAGCAGGAAGCCTGACTGTTGCAACAAATGAAGCTTCTGAATGCAGGATAAGCTTTGATTTATGCAAATTCAATTATGAAAATGCCACATTGATGTCAGGCACAGGAACTGTACATACAATCCCTGTTGCCCTGAAGACAATATATTATGTAAAGTGCAAGGACGCATTCGGAAATGCAAAAGGTGATTGCGACCTTACGCTAAAACTATTATAACAAGCATAACAAAGATTATAAACAAAAAATGAGACATAAAAAGATGGATAAAAAGGGGCAAGTAGCGATATTTGTGATTATAGCTCTTGTAATTGTTGCTGTAGTTCTTGCTGTTATGTTTTACCCCCAGATAAGAGGTTATGTTGCACCGAGCGAGATTTCACCAACGCAATATCTCCAGGATTGTGTTGAGCCCCAAGTTAGAAATGCACTTGATTTGCTGTCCAAGCAGGGAGGATACCAGAACCCTGAAGGATACATAACCTACAAGGACATTAAAATAAAATATTTATGCTACATAAACGGCTATTACAAGCCATGCGTCATACAGCAGCCCATGATAATAAGCCATTTTGCAACGGAACTTTCAAAAATATTGACACCGAAGGCAGAGCAATGCGTTGCAAGCCTTAAAACGGAGTTTGAGAGGCGCGGATATCAGGTAAAAGTTGAAAAAATAGAGGCTGTTAGCTCAATGCAGGAAGGCAGAATTCTTATAGAATTTAATACTCCAATGAGCATAACAAAAGAGACAACAAGGACATTTGACAAGTTTAGTGTCTCCATACCAAGCGAGATGTACAATCTACTTTCCATCTCAACGAGCATTGTTGACTATGAGGCAACATATGGAGACTCTGAAACAACAAATTACCTTCAATATTATCCTGACTTGAAGATTGAGAAGATAAGACTTGAAGATGGGGTAAAGATTTATAGATTATCAAATGTTGTAACAAATGAGAGTTTCCAGTTCGCAACACGCAGCCTGGTTTGGCCTGCAGGATATGGATTAGAATGATTAAAAAATTAGTATTTGGGATTGCATTATTTGCATTAGTTTTCACTATATTAGGATTTGCTTCTGCAGCAAGTGTTTGCTGCGAGAAAACAGATGATGGTTTGTATTGCCAGAACGTGCCTATTGAACAATGCACAAATGCAAATTCTGTCCCGACTTCATGCCAGGCAACAGCTTTCTGCAAGCCAGGAACATGCTATGATACAACAGAAGGAACATGCCTTGACAATACACCAAAGCTTGTGTGCAACATGAATGGAGGAGTATGGAGCGATGGGACTGTGCCTCAGTGCAATCTTGGATGCTGTGTTCTTGGTGACCAGGCTGCTTTTGTCTCTCTCGTAAGGTGCAAGAAGCTGGCGTCATTCTTAGGATTAGAAATAAATTATCAGAAAGATATAAAGAATGAAGTGCAATGCATTTCATCAGTTCTAGGGCAGGTTAAAGGAGCGTGTGTCTATGAATCAGAATTCCAGAGAACATGCAGGATATCTACAAAAGATGACTGTGTTGGAGTGAGCGGTGCGACAACAAAGAATCAGACAAAGAATGAATTCTACTCCGGAAAATTATGTTCTGCTGAAGAATTGAAGACAATCTGCGGACCTACAACAAAAACAATGTGCGTTCCTGGAAAAGAGGAAGTTTATTTTGTTGACTCGTGCGGAAATCCTGCAAATATTTATGATGCTGCAAAGGCAACTGACAAGGAATATTGGACAAACATAAAAGACAAGACAGAATCATGCAATGCAGGGGCTGCTAATGCAAACTCAGCAAGCTGCGGGAACTGCAATTACATTGCAGGAAGCTTCTGCAGGAAAACAACACCTGGAACTGCAAAGGCAACTTATGGAAACAATATCTGCGCTGACATGAATTGCTACAAGACGCAGAATGGGAAAAACTACAAGCATGGAGAGTCATGGTGTGTTTATAATGACCAAGGGAGCAATGGAAAAGGAAGCGATGCTGTTGGGAGCAGGTTCTACAAGCATATCTGCATAAATGGAGAGGAAGTCTTGGAAGCTTGCGCTGATTTCAGGCAGCATGAGTGCATTGAAGATTCAATAGACACGACGGCAGGACCATTTGCGCAGGCTGGCTGCCGAGTTAATCGATGGCAGGACTGCGCTAAACAAACAAAACAGGATGAATGCCTGAATACCGACAAGAGAGATTGTCTTTGGGTTGGCATACCTGATGGACTACAGTGCGTGCCAAAGAATCCTCCGGGATTGAAATTCTGGGAAGGAGATGAAGCCAAGAATATATGTGCAAAGGCAAATCTGATATGCACAGCTACACTTGAGACAGACTTGTTCGGAAAAGAAAAGTGGAGCGGAGATTGTGTTGACGGAAGTGGAGATCTGGTTGATGGCTGGGAAATGACTGCTGTTGAAGCATGCAAGGCAATTGGTGACTGCGGGCCAAAGATAAACTGGGTTGGAGACATTGGGTACAAAGGAGCATTCCAGATTGATTTTGATGGAGATATAATGAAGCCAACCAGTGCAAGAATAACTGAACTCGCAAAGAAGGATTTAAGTGTCTCGGTAAAAACAGAAGAACAAGAAAAGGAAGAAGGCTTGCTGGACACGATTGGCAACAGATTCTAAGACTAAGGTTAAAGAGCTAATTTGTAACCCCTAATTAGTTACACAAAAACATAAGATTTAAATATATGTGATTCTTATGTAAGCTATGAGTAAAACATTAGACAAGGTTGTAAAGACTATGCCTAAATTAGGCTTAGCTGGACTTCTTGCAATGTCAAGTGGATGCTTGGGGGCTGCAATAATCTCAGGATATGGGGCACAATGCAACCAACCCGGAGCTTATGCATTCGGAAATGCATTGAATCAGACAGAAGCTGCAAGAGAAGGCAGAAGCGAAACAGTTGTTGCAGTACAGCAACCTCGGGAAGGCAATAGCAATAATGCTCAAGATAATGGCTTTAGAAACGGCACATTGAGATGGCCTAACGGGCAGGTATATACTGGAGATATACTTGATAATAATGCGCATGGAAGAGGGACTATGATATATGGTACTGGAGAGAAGTATAACGGGCAATTTAGAAATGGTCACCGTGAGGGGTATGGTGTTTTAGAATTTAATGAAGGGAGCAGATATGAAGGAAACTTTCACAATGATAAAAGAGAAGGTTATGGAAAATTTACATTCAAGACAGGAGAGATTCAGGAAGGTTACTGGAAAGATGAGGATTTTGTAGGAAAAGAAAAACCTAAAGAATAATAACTGACATCTAAGAATATTTATAAACAAGATTTCTCTTTATTATTCATGCAAAAAAGGGCTGTTAAACAAGGCATTAAAGGGGCTGCTTTCGGCGAGATTTTTATATTAATTATAGCAACTTTTGCTGTTTGCTTTGTGCTTGGTTGAAATGAATTCCAAAATGTTTAAAAGGTGCAGTGAACTTTAGGCAGCATGACTGAGTTTAACATTTTGATAGAGAGGGACGAGGATGGAATTTATGTGTCGGAGGTAATTGAGTTGCCTGGTTGTCATACGCAAGCAAAGACAATTGACGAACTAATGAAGAGAACAAGAGAGGCGATTTCATTGTATTTATCCTGCTCAAAAGACAAATCACCAATTAAAGAAAAATTCTTGGGATTGCAAAAGTTAGAGGTTTAAATGGCTAAATTAGCTTTGATAGGCGCCGAGCAGCTATCTAAGACAATACAGAAATTAGGATTCAAATTTATTAGGCAGGAGGGAAGCCATATGTTCTTCAGACATGATGATGGCAGGACAACTGTTATTCCCAATCATCCTGGCGAGAAAATAGGAAGAGGGCTTCTTCTAAAAATAATTAAGAAGGACATTCAAATAACAAGGGAAGAATTTGAAAAGATGATTTAAGGAATTACATTATTACTTCTTTATAGTAACAACAAAAGGAAATATTTAAATATATGTGATTCTTAGGTAAATTATGAGTAAAACAATTGATAATGTTGTTAAGACTGCATCTAAATTAGGCTTAGCTGGACTTCTTGCAATGTCAAGTGGATGCCTAGGAAGCGCCATAATCACAGGATATGGGGCACAATGCAACCAACCCGGAGCTTATGCATTCGGAAATGCATTGAATCAGACAGAAGCTGCAAGAGAAGGCAAGACAACCGTGATTGTTCCTCAGGGTAATGGGCAAGGCAGTAATATCCCAGATATGCCTACCAGAGGAGAGACTACACTCAAATTTGGTGATGGGAGAATATATGTCGGGGAAGTTAGGAAAATAAAAGACAATGAATACTGTCCGCTTGGAAAAGGTGTTTTAACAGAAAGAGATGGTACAAAATGGGAGGGATATTTTGTTTTAGGAAATTGGGCAGGCACCACATATGAAGATTTTGTAAAGAAGAAGAAAGAGATGGGCGTTGAATAGGGTAAAATAAGAAGAATTTCTGCTTTTTTGATTATTTCTCATATTATAAACAATATTTATAAACAAGCTTTATTTCCTTAAGATATGCAAAAAAGGGCTGTGAAACGAAGCATAAAAGGGGCTGCTTTCAGCGAGATTTTTATATTAATTCTGGCGACTTTTGCGTTTGCGTTTGTTCTTGCAGAAGCCAGTAATGTTGAGGCAGATACTGCATCCCCTAAAGGACTGCTTGCTAAAATATTATTAGATGTTGAAAAGGAAGAAGTTACAGCAAAACCAGCGGCACCGGCTCCCAAAGGTCCACCGTCCGTCACAAATGATCCTATTAAAACAGCAGGATTAACTGCGGTGCAAGTGCCAAAAGCAAATTCGGTATTTACTAATACAGGGGGAGCTATCACAGCTGGCAAAGGAGTTATCCCTGAGGGAGGCAAAGTTGTTTTTGATGGCAAGAATTATAATATACTTACCAAGGAAGGAGCTAATGCAGGCAGATTAACTCAAGAGGAATTTACTGCTGCTAAGGGAACCGGAGGCTTGTCTGCGGTAACACCGGCAGCTGCTCCTGCAGGTTACACAGGTTCTATAACAGGAATGACAGGAACAATGGGGGGAATTGTTGAAGGATTAGTTTGGGCGGGAATTGCTTATATGGCAGGACAAATGATTGGAAGCATGCTGGGCTTGCAGAAAAAACAAACCCAGGCTCTTAGCACCGCTCTTGCGGCTGGGGCATTCACTTACCAATTCACACAGGGTGCATTTGGATGGAGCGCTGCTGGAGCAAAAGGGGCTGCGCTTGGAGGATTGGGGGGCGCTGCTGCGCTTGCAATAGGAGTTGCTGCTGTTGTATTTGTTCTTATGTACAAGAAAGAGACTGAAAAAGAGATTAAGTTTACGTGCATGCCTTATGAGCCGCCTCTTGGAGGAGCAAAGTGCGAGCAATGCAACAAAGATGTTTTCAGGCCTTGCTCTGAATATAGGTGCAAGGCACTTGGACAGGCATGCGAATTGAGAAACAAGGACACGCCTGGAAAAGAAATGTGCGTCTGGGTGGCAAAAGGCGATGTTACCTCTCCTAAAATAACCACATGGGACACGGCATTATATCCTATGGAATTAAAATATGAGCCAGACACAACAAGGCCTCCGGCACTTGGAACAAAAGTTGTAAGACCTAATGCCCCGGGCAAATGCCTTCAGTCTTTCACACCATTATCATTCGGAATAACAACAGATGAGCCTGCGCAATGCAAGATTGACTGGAACCACACTGCAAAATTTGAGCAGATGCGCTATTATTTCGGAGAAACTAACTTATTTATGTATAACCATACCCAGACTATGAGACTTCCTGGACCAGATGCCTTTGCTGAAACCAGTGAAAATGCGAGCGCAGGAAGAGTCGGCGGAGCGCCTGTGTTCAAGAATGATGGGACAACAACTCTTTTTGTAAGGTGCATAGATGCAAATGGGAATGAGAATGTTGATGAGTTTGCCTTTACGTTCTGCGTTGACAAGTCGCCTGACACAACGCCTCCGCTTGTTGAAGGAACCTCAATACCGACTGGAAGCCCTGTGCAATTTGATGTTCAGAGTGTTCCTATTGATGTTTATGTGAATGAGCCTGCTGAATGCAAGTGGAGCATAGTAAGCAAGGCATATGATGACATGGAAAACAACATGACTTGCGCAACTGAAGCAAGGGATATCAATGCGCAGCTAACTTATACATGCACAGGAAACTTTACAGGAATAAAGAACAGCGAGGACAATAAATATTATATCAGGTGCAAGGACCAGCCTGACAAGGAAGAGAAAGACAGGAACGTAATGACGCAGAGCTATGAATTAGTGATTAGAGGAACACAAACCTTGAACATAAACCATGTTGCGCCAAACGGAACTGTCTCTGGAAGCACTGACGCTGTCAAAGTGGACTTGGAGGTTGAGACAGAGCATGGCTCGAATGAAGGAACAGCATTCTGCTACTTCTCTGGAACAGGGGAGAATGCCAGTTATATTCCAATGTTCGAGACAAACAGCTTCAGGCACAAGCAAACCTTGCAACTCGCGTCTGGAGATTATAAATATTATTTCAGGTGCGTTGACTTGGGAGGAAATTCTGCTGAAGCAACAACATCCTTCAGCGTCTATGCTGACAAGGAAGCCCCTAGGGTTAGTAGTGTTTATAACGAAGAAGGAATGGGGCTTAAAGTTGTCACAAATGAGGATGCAGAGTGCGTCTATTCATTAACTTCATGCAGCTATGTATTCAAAGATGCAGTGGATGCAAAGACGGTGCTTGTTTATTCAAATGCAAACAACAGGAAGAACAGCTATGCTGAATGGAAGCCAAACACAGTTTATTACATAAAGTGCAGGGATGATTATGGCAATGAGCCTAACCCTAATGAATGCTCAGTGATTGCAATGCCAACACCACAAATGAAGCCCTAACTAGGCAAAGAACTGTCCGAATCTCTTTCCTTCTGTTTTTGCATCCTTAAGAGATGCTGCAAAGTATTTTCCAGTATCTTTCAATTGCTCTGGATATATGAAGAACCAGCCTTCCCTATTGAACCTTAATGCTATAACTGCTTTCAATCCTATAATCTGGGAGAAAAGGACAAAGTCGCTTATTTGCTCTTTTGTTATGTAGATTGTTGATTTCTTTGATGACTTTGCTTCTATTACACAGCCTTGCCTGCCGACTTTTGCTGCAAATAAATCGCATGGTGAGTTGTCATTGACACCAGAGCCCGCTACCCGGGCAGCTCTCCATCCATTCTCAGTAAGAATATCCAACAGTTCGCGCTCTGCTTTGGAACCTTTTGCCTTGTTTGACATGATTCAAATTGGAGAATTGGGTTTATATAAATTTCTTATGATGATAAGAACAGAATAAAAATAAAAAATCAAAATAAAATCAATGTTTATTCTGTTTCGTTCTCAGGCATTGTCCTGTTCTGCAATCTCTCCTTTATTTTTGAGCTGACAGCATCCTTTATCTCTTCCCTTGTTTCGTCAGAGAGATTCTTCCATGCCTCAACTCTTTCCATCTGCTTTTCCTTTGCCTGCTCGACAAGCTGCTTTACTTCTTCTAGCTTGTTCTCCATTCTTGCCTTGTTTATTGCATGAACTGCAATGCTTAGGTTTCTGCCATAGTTGCCTATGGGCTTAAGCATCACTATGACTTCAGAGTACTTACCTTCTGTAAAGAGCACTTTCGCGTCAGCGAGAGTTTTTTCTGCTTCTGCAATCTGTGTATCAACAGCTGAGAGATTAAGCCCGGCATATTTCTCATCAGAAATTCTTTCTTTTAGATTCTTAAGAGCCTCTTCTGTTCTTTCTATTCTTTTCTCTGCTATTTTCTTGTCCAAATCAGTCAATCCTGTCTTGTTTTCTATCTTTTCAATAGCGTCCTCAACTTCTGAGGCATTCTTTGCAGTGATTGCCCTTAGCCTTGTTTTTATCTTGTCCTTCTTATCCTCAAGCTTCTGCTCCATTGCAGCTGTCTTATTCTCCATTCTTTCAACAGCGGAATCTATTGCTGTTCTTGCTTCCTCTGAGAGATTTTTCTCTGCGAGGATATCCTTCAGAACTTCAATCCTGTTCTCATGAGCCATTATTGCTCTCTGCAAGCCAACTACTTTTTCAGTGGTGGATTTTATATTGGACTCATCTGAATCTTCCTCAAGCGCAGACAGCCTTTCCTGTGCTTTCTCAACCAATGCATCGTGCCTTAATTGGGCTCTTTCCATTGCCTTAAGATTGCCTTTCTCAGCCATTTTCTTGACTTCAAGAAGCTTTTTCTCTGCAAGCCTTAATTCAAGCTGAGCTTTCTTTTCCTGATTAAAGGTGAAAGCTACCTGAACTCGCTCCCAGCTGGTTTTCAAGCCGTAAAGGGGAGAATCTGGAGTCATTCCAGGGTCAGCTTCAAGCTCATCTGCCACAGAAGCAGTATTTTCTGAAGCTGTTGCAGTGTCAGTTGAAGTTTCCTCTGCAAATACTGAAGGTACAACTGCAAGAAGTAATACTCCTAAAAGAGTGATTGCTAATATCGTGTATAGTTTCATTTCTATGTAGCCCTCCTTTCATCTTTATCGAGAGGTGGTTGTGTTTTTGTATCTTCATCTCTAAACATCACTTCAAGCCTGTTTTCTATTGCTTTTACTTCAGGAAGAGCAAATGCCTCTGGGGCACTTGTTTGCTCCCCTACAAATCCTTTTTCATTATCCCTATTGAATCTTTCCTCAAGAGAATCCCCTCTTATTGGAGCAATCATTGTAGAACCATCTTTCTCTCTTATAGTCATCTTCATGCTTGAATTGTTTGAAGCATGGCATTTGTTCATAAAATCTTCAACATAATTCCTGTAAATATTGCGATTCGCATATTTGCTGCGCCCACCAACAGCATAACTGGCTGTAAGGCTGTTTAACTGAACTGAATCTATAGTTATTCCCTTCTTTCTTAGTTCAGGCTCTCTTTTTATGTACTTGCCTGCAAGCCCTTCGAGCTTCGGATCTTCTGATTTTCCTGATGCAGTTGATATGCCTGCCCTGTACTGGATATTTGCAAATATATCTGCAGCAATATCATCTGTGCTGTTAATCCGGTAATCACCGCTGCTTGAGAGTTCGCTCCTTCTGTTGAGCTGGAAGCGGTAAACCTCCAAAAGCCTTTTCTTAAACTCAGCATCCTCATTGCAATATCCCCTCAGGACTTCCTTAAGAGCAAGCTTCTGCTCCACATCGAGATTATTTGTAAATAATTTGTAGAGCCTTGCAGCAGTGTTATAATTGAGACTCTCCGGATTCTCAACCAGCATCAGAGAGTTATGAATTATATTTGCTAGTCTCCTGATTGAGAGCCCATTAAGCTTATCTATAGGCCTGCTCTCATATGTTTCTGCTCCAGTTCTTTGAACTGGCACAGCTGTTAATATTTCTGTCATGGAAATCATAGGAATAATAGCTATTTAATAAATCCGTGAAACAAGATGAAACAACGTTGGAACAAGATTTTACTTCAATCTTATCTTGTTGGTATTGCCAAAAGGCACTTTATCAACCAAATTTCTGGATTCAAGATTTCTGATTACTCTTGAGAGCTTTGCTTTCGAGAAGCCCGTCTTTATCTGGAGCTCTCTCTGCCACATTTCTCCCCTGTCTGCCTGTTTTAGAAGAGAGATTACTGCTTTTTCTGACTCAATAAGATGACTTTCTATTGGGGCTTTCTCTGCTTTCTTTTCCTTAACTGCATGTTTTCCTTTCATTAGCTTGTCATAAATAAAATATAGGATTAAAACACCAACAATAATACCTAAAATCCAAGTTAACCATATTACCCATCCTGAGGATTTTGATTTTATGTTCACAAAAACAGGCATGTCGTTTCCTGCCTGAACATCCTTGAGATTCCAAAGCACAAAAATCTGCTCTCCATCTGTGCCTATCTCAGACGGTTTTGGGAATACCTTGTCATTGTCTAGATAATATCCTTCTTTCAAGACAAGCTTTATCTGCACCTCGTCAACTGGGAAATTGAAGGTTATCTTGTTTACAAGATAATAGCCCTCTTTTGACTTCTCAAGAGCGCTTTGAGTTATGTAGCTGACATCAACCTCTTTTCCAGAGAGAGTTAATTTGTCAGCTGAGAGAATATAGTTCAAGTTTGATGAGAGAGATGTTGCATCTGAAGGCAAATCCAAAGAAATTGTCTGGGAGGAATCAAGAGAAATCTCGTGTTTGACAAGAAGCTTACTGTCTACCTGATTGAACTCGAGATTGTAAGATGAAGCCGAGACGAAGGATACTAAGAAAAATAGAAATATTGTAAAAATAAAAAGTTTTTTGTACATTTATGCCTCCTTACAAGTCCCTTGCTTGCAAGGTTCTTCTGCCGTTGGCTTTTGTCCTTTCTGCAGCTTCCTTCAAGAGATGCAAGACTTTCTTGTTCAAAGCCCCTGGAACATCACTTGAAACCTGCAAATCAGGAACAGTAGCCTTTATCTTGCTCTTCACGATAAGGTCAATATCTTCTGCCATTTATTTTTTACCCCCTTTTTGTTTCTTTTTTTCTTTTAAAGATTTATTCTCTTCTTTTTTCTCAGTTTTAATTTCTGCTTGCTCTGGCTTCATGAATGGGAATAATATAATGTCCCTTATACTCTGCTGCCCAAGGAGAAGAATCATCATTCTGTCTATACCCAAGCCAAGCCCTCCTGTTGGAGGCAAGCCGACTTCAAGCGCATTGATAAAGTCCTTGTCATAAGGATTTGCCTCTTCCACGCCTTTCTTTAACTTTTCTGACTGCTCTTCAAGCAATTTTTTCTGGAGAACAGGGTCATTCAGTTCTGAATATGCATTGCCCAGCTCTGCTCCGAGGCAGAATGGCTCAAATCTTTCTATAAGCCGCTCATCTTTCCTGTGAAGCTTGCATAGCGGGGTGGTTTCTTTTGGATGGTCTGTTATGAATATCGGCTGGATTAGCGCCTTCTCGCAGAAATGCTCAAATATCGCGGCGACAAGCATGCCCCAGCTCTTCTCCTTGTATTCGATGTGTTTCTCCTCGGCGAATTTCAAGAGCTCTTTCTCAGTCATTTTAAGAACATCTATTCCTGCGGACTTCTTGATTGCCTCTGCCATAGTCATTCTCTTCCAAGGTGTTTTGAAATCGAGAGTAACTTCACCAATCTTGACTTTTGTTGTGCCAAGCACCTTTTTGCAGGCATATTCATATATTGATTCGAAAAGAGACATCATGCCATTGTAATCAGCATATGCCTGATAGAGTTCCATCATTGTAAATTCAGGATTGTGCCATTTGTCTATTCCCTCATTCCTGAAGTTTCTTGCTATAGAAAATACCCTATCGAGCCCCCCGACAGTCAGTCTCTTCAGATATAATTCAGGAGAGATTGCAAGGAATAAATCCATATTCAATGCATTAAGATGTGTTTTGAATGGACGCGCTGCTGCTCCACCATAGACTGTTTGCAAATATGGAGTGTCAACTTCCACAAAACCTTTTGACTTTAAAAATTCACGAATAGCACCGATTATTTTCTCGCGCTTGATGAAGACTTCCTTAACATCAGGACTCATAAGCAAATCAAGATACCTCTTCCTATATCTCTCCTCCTTATCTTCAAGCCCATGCCATTTGTCTGGAAGGGGGAGAAGTGATTTAGACAAGAGCTCGAGCTTTTTTGCAAGAATTGACAATTCGCCGCGCTGAGTCCTTAGAAGATTCCCTTCAAATCCGAAGAAATCCCCTGCATCTGCATATTTCTTAAAGAACTTTATGACTTCAGCAGGAGTCTCTCCTTCTTGAATATTTACCTGTATTTTTCCAGAGCCATCTTGAACAACAACAAAAATAATCTTCCCTATATCTCGGATAGCCATAATTCTGCCGGCAATCTTGGCATGCTCTTTTGAATTCTCACCATTTTTCAGCTTCTTGAATTTCTCCTGCAGTGCTGAGGCAGAATTCTGGGCATCGTAAGAATATGGATAAGGCTCTATCTTTTGGGCCCTTAATTCCTTTAACTTTCTTAGCCTCTCATTTACAATCTCGTCTTGGCGGGACATATCAAGAAAAAATAAGTGCGATTTAAATACCTTTAGATTAAGGGCTATAAAGCCTAAATATACATGATTTTGAAGTCCTTGAAATCCTGGAATTTCTCTTCTTTCTCCTCAACTTTTCTCAAATTAGAGTGGGCTGGACCGCGCTTGCAGATGGCAATCATGTTATCCACGTTCTCCTGGTTGCCCTCTATGAAGATTTCTATTCTTCCATCGTCGAGATTGCGGACATATCCAAAAACCCCGAGCTTGTCAGCATTATCTTTAATAAAACGCCTAAAGAAAACTCCTTGGACTGTTCCTGAGATATGTAACCTAACTGCTTTTTTCATTATTAGAAATAAAGATTGAGATTAATATAGTTTACTGATTTGGCTGCGCTGTCTCTAAAACTGGTTCTTTGTCAGGCTTCTCAAGGAAATTTTCTTCAACAAGACGGATATAGCCAACTTCTCTCCAATCAAGTCCTAGAAGCTTGGCTGCCTGCTTGTCCACCTCCTTGGGAATACCTGCAAAGATCACCCCTCTCTCGGAAGAGTCAATGAGCGCGAAATCTGGCATCTTGCACTTGAGAATATCATGGACAGAATATTTTATAGGCCAGTTTCTTATTTTTGATTTCTTTTTCGTGAAGAATCCTTTATAGTATGCAGAAGGGAATGCCCCAAGCATATTTGAAAGTGCGCCCGACATTGAGGTTTCTTCATCTGTAGTGAGGTAAGGAAGCGAGATTACAAAGCTTTCTTTTAGGATTTTTGGATACATTATCTCGTCGAACTTCATGAAATCATATTCTTCTATTCTTTCAACCTCTGTGTTGTTTAAATCTATCAAGCCTACTGAATATCTTTCTGCGAGTTTTGCATAGCCTAGCTGATTGAATAACTCTGTTGTATCAACACCATCTGCACCTTCTGCTATAAATACCTCTGCAACAGGATTCTTGTTCTTCAGGCAGAAACGAAGAACCTGCTCGACAAAAGCGACAGGTGTTGAAAGAGATTTCTCTCCGACTAGTGGCTTTAATGAAGGCTTAAGAACAATCTTGCTGTGCTTTTTCAGCTCTTTTGAGAGATTTATCAGTTCAAGAAGCCTTGGAATTGTCTCTGAATATGTCCTAAACTTTATTGAAACACCCTTTGCCATGAATTATCATGAAAAATGCAGTTTTTAATCATTATTATAGTGGATTATAGAATTTTAATCAGTTATTTTAGTTGGATTTTAATTTGCCAGAGTCTTCCCTTCTGTCTATTTCGTTGTTCACGACAGCAACTGTCTGGGAAGCGAAATAAACTCTCTTGCCTATTGAGACAGGAGTGCAGAGTTTCTTTAATCGCTTGAGTTCTTTATCCGGCAAACCCTTGTGGTCGCCAAGAATAAAGATTGGATTTTCCTTTATTTCTGCGGTTCTTATGTCTTCGCCGTCAGCATCAAGCACATAAATATTTCTTCCCTGTTCAGATAAATCTTTTACTAAATCCAACAAACCTTTTTTTTCTATCCAGAATCCTGGGAAAACCTCGCGCTTCTCGCCTTCGCGGTATTTGTAAAGCATTTTTTTAAGAACAGAGGAAACATCTTTTTTGGCAAGATAGATTTTGTCAACGCCTGTTTCGCCCTCTGTAACAGGAAAAAGCTCGAGATGCCTTGGGGGTGTTGGAGGGCCCGCAAAAAGCAAGTGAAGCTTTGCATCTGTCCTTAGTTTGTGGCTTAGGAAGAAAGATGCAATAACCACATGGATTGCGATATCTATTCTTCCTGACTCCTGCAAATCTTCTTTTACATAGCTTCCTGCTGTAGGGGCTGTCCTCGAATAATAGATGAATTCTCTCATGAATTAATTAAAGGGGTGTGGTTTTTAAGCTTAACATAATAATACATAAGGGTTAAAAATCATTATTAACTTGGATATAGATGATATTTATTGAGGGGATAATAACTAATTTAATCGTACATTTTTACACAATTTCATTCATTAGCGGGCTAATTGGAGAGGAAACTGTGCTGTTTTTGACATTCCTTGCAAGCCACAGCATGATGCATGTCAAGATAATGTTTGTTCTGGCGCCGCTGGGAATCATTCTCATAGATATAATCTATTTCTCAATTGGCAGAACAAAGCTATTGAAAAAGCTAAGGGAGAAGCTAATATTTCACAGATATCTGAGAATACCTAAGTTTGTTGTCGAATTTGAGCACAAACGCACTTTTTTAACGCTGGCTATGACAAAATTCATCTTGAGCACAAGAGTAGCCACAATTATTTATCTTGGAGCAAAGGGCGAGCTAAGATATTGGAAATTCATAATTTATGATATTGTCGCTATTGAAATATGGGCCGCTGTTATGATTCCGCTTGCGTGGCTTGCTGGCAAAGGTTTCACGACAGGATTGCATATTGTTAAAGATTTCTCAAAATTTGCAGGCATTGCATTAATTTTCTGCCTTATTGTTTATTTAGTAAACAGAATAATAGAGAATTATCTGATGAAAGGAAAATCTCCCAAAGAGGTAAAATAAAATGGATATAGTTAATTTTGCGATATGGCTGAAACCACTGATAATTGCACATGCTTATCCAATCATATTTTTTGCCATAATGGCTTGGGGAGATATTTCTGTGCTTGCAGTCTCATTCCTTGCAGCGCAAGGTTTTATCTCTGTTTTGACTATTGCTATTATTGCAGTTGCAGCCACATTTGCTGCAGATTCATTATGGTTCTTGCTTTCTGTCTCTGGTGTGATGGACAATGTGCCTATTTGGAAGCCTTTTCATGGAACTTACTTAAGGCTTGAGAAGAGAATAGAAAAAATAAGCAGGCATAATGACTTGATAATGCTGCTCCTCTCAAAGTTTGTATACGGCACAAGAGTTGTTACAATTGCCTATCTTGCACACTCTAAAAAAATAAAATACACTAAGTTTATAGAACATGACATGATATCCAGCATTCTTTGGCTTGCATTCCTCGTACCAATTGGATGGCTTGCAGGAAGGGGCTTCTGGTGGATATCTAATGTTCTTAGTGATTTGAGACTTGCAATAACTTTTGTTATTGCAGTTATAGTGCTGTTTGTTATCTTTGAAGAATTGATTAAGAAAAGGCTTCTTGGAAAATATTAGTTCAGAATAAACTCAGGGAAAACTAGTTGAGCACGAACTCGGGCTTTCCAAATAAGTCTCCTTTGCCGATAAAATTGTAGCAACCTATAAACTTATCCTCGGAAAAGACAGCAATCTTATCCCCTTCTAATAGTTTCCCTTTTATTTCTTCATTTTCGACAAAGTTATTAAATATCGGGGAGCCTGTCAAGCATTTCTTAACAACATCCCTTCTTATAAAAACAACAGGAAGAACTTGAGAGATAATTTCTCCGGGAATTAGTATTTTTCTTATTAATTCCTCATTTCCTTTCTTGTATTCCTCAACTGCTTTTTCAAAATCATACAAGTTTATTGCATCTTTCTCTTCAAATATGCCTGCCTGTGTTCTTCTTAACTCGAGCATGTGAGCTCCGCCTATTTTCTCGCCCAAATCATGAATAAGTTTCCTTATGTATGTTCCTGCCTGGACAACAGAGAGAAAAACAACATCTTTTCCTTCTCTTTCGATGATTTCAAACTCTTTTATCTCGCGAACTCTCTCTGCTCTTTTAACTCTGGAGCGGACAGGAGGCAGCTGGGTTATCTTACCGATAAATTTCTTAATTTCATCTTTTAATTTCTTTTCATCTATATCCTCATGCAGACGCATTATCCCCACATAAGTTTTATCGCGATGCATTAGATAATCGTTTAAACGACAAGCTCTGTTCAAAGCCACTGGCAGAACTCCTGTGACTATTGGGTCAAGGGTTCCAAGATGAGAGGTTTTTCTAAGCTCAAGAATTTTCTTTACGAAGTGAGAAACTGAGAAACTTGTAGGACCAGAAGGCTTGTCAAGGTTAATTATTGAGAATTCCATCAATTCTGGAATTGTTTTTTCTGATTTTAGCTTCTCTATGTCTATTTCCATGATAAACTGAGCATAACAATTATTAAAAAACCTTGTGAATGGGCATAAATATGCAAAAGATAGTGACAATAGGCGGGGGAACAGGGCATTTCCAGATTCTCAGAGGCTTGAAAAATTATGGGTGCGAGATTACAGCAATTGTCAATATGTCAGATGATGGTGGCTCAAGCGGCAAACTAAGGGATGAATATGGGATTTTGCCGCCAGGGGACGCAAGGCAGTGCCTGGTTGCGCTTGCAGACGAGGATGAAAGCAGGCTATTGAGGGATATGTTTTCATTCCGTTTCAAGGATGGGCATAATCTAGGGAATTTGATGATAACTGCGCTTGCAGGGATATCTGGAAGCTCTGCGCAGGCGATAAAAGACGCAAGCAAACTCTTGAACATAAAAGGGAATGTTCTGCCAGTTACAACCGACGATGTAATCTTGCATGGTGAGGATGCTGATGGAAAAATACTGAAAGGGCAGACAGAAGTCAGTTATCCAAAAGACAATAATATTACGATAAAAAGAATCTTCAATATTCCTGAAGCATTTTTGTATAAAGAAGCAGGGGAGGCAATAAGAAATGCCGACAAGATAGTGATTTGCCCTGGTGAACTTTATGGAAGCATTCTGCCTAATTTTATAGTGGGAGGAATGCGGGAAGCATTGCAGGAATCAAAGGCAAAGAAAATCTATGTCTGCAATCTTTTCACAAAGGAAGGTAGTTATAATTTCAAGGCAGGAGATTTCGTTAGAGAGATTGAGAAATATGCAGGAATCAGACTTGATAAAATAATAGTAGGAACAGGCAGGCCCAGCATTGATGCTTTAAGGAAATATCTTGGGGAGAATTCAAAATTAGTTGAGGATGACTTGGGAAGCGACGAGCGCATTATCAGAGGAGATTATGCTGCAGAATACCCCTCTGCTGAAAAAACATTATTGAGGCATGTTCCTGAGAAAATTGCAAGGGCAATTATGGCTGCTTAAATTTTACCAGACAGATAATCTTTTCTAAGCTTTTCCGGGAATTTTTCTATTGCATAGCGAAGCATTGTTCGGGGTATTTTCCTGTAATTTTTCTTTAAGAATTCATTTTCAGCATTAAAATCTCTTTTTCCTATCTCGCGAAGCATCCATCCAACAGCCTTGTGGATTAAATCATGCTTATCCATGAGAAGAATTTCTGCAATTTTCAAACTATCTGAGAATTGATTCTTTCTGATGAATACAAATGTTGATATTATTGCAATTCTTTTTTCCCAGAGATGATTGGAATTAGCTAACTTATAGAGAATCTTTCTATCTTTATCAAGAAGATAATTTCCCACAATGTTTGGAGCTGACAAGTCCACCAAATCCCAATTGTTTATGTTTTTTGTGTTCTTTAAATAGAAATTGAATATCTCCTGCCTTCTTTCGAGATGTTTCTCATAATTATGCACTAACAGGAGCAAGGCAATAAGTCTTTCTTCATGTATTTTACTTTTTAGAAGAGATTCCACTTCTTCCAATGGCAAGTCTTTGAACTGAATTGCTATCTTTCTTGATTCTGGAACAACTATCCCAAGAAAAATGTCTCCTTCACCATATTCTCCCTTGCCTGTCTTGAAAAATCTTTGAAGAATTTTGGCTTTTTCTGGATTTGCATGAGAATTTATTTCATCTATCAGAGATTTTACCATATAGAATTAATGCCTGTTAAGGGCTTTTCTGTGAATTTCTGTTCCTTTGACTTTTGTGATGTGCTTGTCTGCAAGCTTCTCCTGCTTTGCCTCTTTTATCTGTTCTTCTTCGCCCGATTTTTCTTTTTCAACCTCGGCTTTCTTTTCTTCTGCTGTTTTTTCTTCTGGCTTCTTTTCTTCTGCTTTTGCTTCCTTTGCTTCTTCTTTTTTCTCTTCTTTAACTTCCTTCTTTTCTTCGACTTTGTGCATCTTCATGTGTTTCAGCTTCAAGAACCTAACATGTGCAGGGACTTCTGCGAGCTCAACTTTTACAATGTCTCCTTCCTTTGTGGCTTTTACTTTTATCCTTGAAGGAGGATTTCTAACACCTCTGAACCAAATTTCGTTGTTCAAATAAATATCCAGCTTTACTTTCTCTACATCGCGCTCAGGAATTTTCATGTGTTTTGCTATGAATTTTTTTATTGCCTTTGCTGCTCTGCCTGCTCTTCGATACTCGGGCACAATAAGCCATGAGCGCCTCAAGGGTATTACATATTCTCTTGTTAGTGTTTCTGCCATAGTTTTATCCTAGATGTTTCTTAGGTGTTCTCCTTGGTTTAATTTTGAGCTTGACTTGTCTCCAATGTCTTCTATGCTTAGTTATTTCAGAAGGATGAGCCCTCTTTCCTTTTCCGAATTTCCTGAGAATAACCCAAAAAGGAGCCCATTTTGTATGTTTGGTTGCTACTCCCAGCTTTATTTTCTTCTGATATTCGCCTTTCATTTTATGCTCTCCAGCAACTCGCGGCCTTTAATTGTTAATTGCCTTCCTGATTTCTTGCCTTTAATCTTCTCAGTTAATCCAGCCAAGTCTGACTGCTGCAATAGAACACGAATTATCTTTCCGCCTGCTCTAACAAATTCTGGAGGTCTCATACCTCTATCTTTTCTCCCGCCATATCTGCTTCTTAGCCTTTGAACTCCAACAACTCCATGAAGATATAACTGCCTAAGAATTGAAGCTGCTCTCTTTTGCCAGAAATCTTCTTCAACGTTTGGGCGGGCTTTTTGGGCGCCTGTTTTGACGAAATCAACCCATTCTGGCTTCTTGAACTCTGGAATCTTCTTTACAGCTTCAGCTAGAAGTTTGTTATATTTTCCAGGTTCAATTGCTCTTATGTCTGTCATGTTTGAGTATTGTTATATTCGATTCACTCTTGTTGCGGGCATCCTCGCTTTGCTGCGGTGCTCCTCACTGCGGTGAACGAATAGGCCATGCTTTGCAGCATTAGATCGGTTCAAGACCGTTTAGCCTAAAACTTCGTAAGAACGAGGGCTTTTAAACTTTACTTTTTGGACTTCTGCTTGGAAGCAGATTGCTTTATGAGAATTATTGTGAAGCCTATTATCTTGTAATCACAATTTTCCTTTGCTTCTGCTAGTCTTGATGTGAGATCTTTTGCCATTTGCTCGATGTTCCCGCGATTTCTGCCTGAGGCTTTTAGTGCAGAAATTCTTATTTGCTTGTGATGCTTTAATGCCAGGGAGAGAGAGTCTACAACTCCCGATGTTACTCCATTCTTGCCTATCTGGAATCTTGTTATAATCATTTTTTTGATCCAAGAAAGTTTTCTATGTCTTTCTTTTTTACAATTATTTCGTTTGCTTTCTTCACTCCAAATGTGCCTGTTTTCATCTCTGCATCCTTGAAAATATCTTTTCCTCGGAAGACATGAACTACAATATCTGAATGATGCAATTTCCAGGTTTTTGAGAATGTGGCGCAATAGACAGCTGCTTCCTTGACATCTTCCTTTGTTGCCTTGCCCTTGATATTGCAGAAAGGGCTGCCTGCTGCAAGGGTATGCAAAACTGCTTCTGAATCACCTGATTGGGCAACAACGAGCTCATTCTGCTCTGCATTCTTGCCGCAGATTATATCTTTTCCAGATGATGTGCAGAGTTTCCTGAAATTAACTTCTTTCATAATTTAAGGAAGTAAATAGTCTATTTAAAGATTCTTTGGTTATTTGAGATGTTCGATTACTTCAAGAGCTTCAAGCCAGTTTTTTACTCGAGTTATATTATCGTGCTTAGTTTCTTTATTCCAAGGATTGTCAAAAAGTATCACTTTAGTTCCAGAGTTTGCACAATCAAGCGCAGTATCTGGAGAATCTTCGAGCATTATTGAAATTCCTTTTTCCCTGCAAATCTCTGCTTTTGTTGTTCCCTGACTCGTATGAAAATCTCCTGAATGTATAACTTCCATCTTCAAGTCTCCAAGATGATGCTTTATCCATGATTCAACTTTTGGCTTGAATCTGACTGGGCGAGAGGTTATTATGAATATTTCGTTGTCTTTCAGGAGATGATTAAGGGAGTTTAGCGCATGCTCCATGGGCTGGATATCCTCAAGCTTGTGAGTTTCGTGAAATTCATCAACTATCTTTATTGCTTCCTCCCTTGAGACGCCCCAGACAGGCCACCATTTCCATTCCTTGAATTCGTCTCTTTTGTGAAGCTTGCCGAATTTATTATGATAAAACTTTAACAATGATTCAAAAAAGTCTGCAATTACATCATCCAAATCTATTCCAATTTTCATGTTAAGAACTTAGATTAAAGAGGTTTTTAATTCTTTTTAATCAACTTCATGGGAGAACTTATTAACAACTTCTTTCAACTCCCTGTGGGATTTGGCATATTCTTTTATTGGAATTCCACTCATAACTGCATCGAGAGCCTGGCGAGCGCCCATTGCACCATACCTTGTGCCTCTTGGATTCCAATGTATGCCGCCGCCGAATTGCATAATTACATCTTTTCCAAATATCTTGTACAATGCTGGAATCATCAGTGGCTGCAAGCCTCCAGATGAAACAGGCATCATCTTCTTGATGCCGTAGAAATCTTCAACAAGAGCTTTCTTGTTCTCAAGAACTTCCTCATGAGTTTCGAACATCTTGCCCACTGCTGTTCCTATATGCAACTGGTCGAGTCCGATGAGCCTTGACAATCTTGCAATGACTTTCATATTTATGCCATGCTCAATATTTTTGTCAAAAGCAGCGTGTCCGGCGCGATGAGCATGCAGAATCAAGTTGAGATTTTCATTGCGCAGACTTTGAAGAGCGCTCCAGCCAGCAGTTATTATATCAACCATTACATATTCATTGCCGTATTTTTGAGCCAGTTTCGCACGCCTCAACATCTCAGATGTCTCAGCTGTGACATTAATCATATACATCTTTTTTTCGCCAGTTAGTTTTTCTGCTTTTTCTTTCAGCATTAGTGTTTCTTTTAATCTTGCTTCGAATCTGTTGAACTTCTGGCTTGAGAGATTCTCATCATCCTTGACAACATCGCACCCGCCCATCCATGCCTCAAAGGCGACTTTCGCATGATCTTTTGTGTTCAAACCGAGCTTTGGTTTTACAATTGTTCCAATCAAAGGCCTATTTTTGACCGCGGTGACTCGCCTCACGCCTTCAATGCCATACTTTGGGCCCTTGAAGCTTCTTGCAATATTTTTCGGGAAGATTATGTCATTAAGCCTCAAGCCAGATACATCTTTCATGCCAAAAATGTTTCCTGCAATGCTTGACATTATATCAGGAACATTTCCAAGCTCAAACAAATCATTGGGATAGGCAATCTTAATGTGCGCGGCGTTAGCGCTGACTGGTTTTACTGAGAAGACTTTAGCTGCGAGCTTTGTCATATAAGATTTCATTGTAGGAGTCTCTGTCCAGGTGCCGATGCTGCTCTCAGCCGCGACTCCACCGGCAACTTTTTTGAGTTCGCCTTTGGATTTCAGAAAAAACTCGCAAATCAAATCAGATTTATTTGGCTTGTAATCCAAGTCAACGTAATCAGAATATTTCATTTTCTTAGCAGATAGCCCCTTTAATGAAGCCTGTTGTGACAATATCAATGAATGAAGTTATTGTTTGCTCAGTTCCTGTATCTGTATTCTTTACATTAATTGTTAATTTTACTGTCGATGTTGGCGCATCCCTTGGAATATCAAGCAAGAGAACTGTCTGCTCCTGCTCCTGTCCTGCTGGAACAGCTCCTTTCCATCCCTTGCTTATTGCCCATTTATTTATTATATCTGTCTTCGCGCCCTTTAGGCTCTCAATGTTAGCAATAGTTATATCATAATTAGTCTGTTCTTCTGTCTTTATTATGCAATCAATGCTTCTTCTGCCGCCTGTTCCATATTTTACTTCCTGCCCGCCTTGCCCGACACACTTTACCCCAAACTTGTCTGCACCAAACAAGTTCTTGACTTCGTTTGTAACACCCACGCTTAATTGGTCTGTAATCTGCAAGCCAGAGCACATTATGCTCCTTACAAGGACTATTCCAAGCACTAACATTGAGACTCCAAGAACAAGAATAACAATTGTCCCCATTGAAAGTTCCATGCCTGCTTTTTTATTAGTTGTCATTTTAAGCTGCTGAAGCGCCTCCCATTAGTTTGACTATATTTTCGCATCCAGGTGTTGAAGGATTTGCTACGCAGAGATTAACCATATTCCTGAAATTGACAGACATCATGTAAAGCTGCCAGAATATGAGCGCTGCGATTAGTATGCCCAGAGCAGAAAGAACAATTCCCCAAATTGCCCAGCTATTCTTTGCTTTCTTTACTTGAAGGCTTCCGAAAACAATTCCTAATATCCCCGTTATTAATGGGGGCAAAATAAGGAAGCTGAAAGCTGTGCTTACTATTCCAAGAACTACAGAAGCCACTCCAAAATCATTATCAACTTTCTCCTCTTTTGGCATAATTATATTTGGCAATTATCTTTTATAAACGTTATGTTTATATATCTGCAAGAAGTTTAAAGATTGAAAATGGGGTGGCTTTCAGAGTTTCGGGATTTCTTGAAAGAATATAAAGTCATGGGCTTGGCTATTGCATTTATCATGGCTTTGGCTGCAAATACACTTGTCAAGTCACTTGTTGATAACATAATCATGCCTCTTGTTAGCCCACTGATTCCAGGAGGAGCATGGCAGACAGCCACCTGGACAATAGGTCCTTTTGCAATTGGATGGGGGCCTTTCTTGGCTGCATTAATTAACTTTGTTATTCTGGCATTTACAGTGTTTCTAATTGTCAAATTTGCTCTTAAGGAAGACAAACCTAAGAAAAAATAGTTAGGATTAACTAAATCAAGAAGACATTTTTTAACTTAAAGATTAGATTAAGCTTTCTTTGGCTTCTTTGCTTTTTTTGCTTTCTTTGCAGGCTCTGCTTTGCATGTGCACGGCGCACAATTGCAGGCAGGGCATTTGCAGCCAGGGCATTCCTGGCAGTTGCATTCTTCGCATCCCATGCGCTATCTCATCAGAATCGGGCTTTTAAAGTTATAGTATCACTACCGAGAGTAAAGTTAGACTTAAAAAGGAATTTATAAATGTGTTTTAAATCTTGCTAAATCACTTCTTGCAGCACATAAACAGCTTCTTCAATCCTACTAGGACAAGAAGGAGGCCTATGAAGTAATCCCACCTCAGAAACATATAGGCTGCGTTGAGCAGGACAAGTGCCCCAAGTACGAGCATCTTGACTCCATGCATCTTCATGTGCTTTGCCATGTCTTTTTCAGACATATTTTTATTCATCATCATTCTATCTTTTACCTCCTTTCACAATTTATAAAATTACATCTGATTTGCTCTTGTCTTGAGCAATATTACTCTCTCTGACTTTCTCTTGTCTTAGGGTTCCTCGCTAAAGCTGCGGACCCTAATCCTGCGGAAAGCAGAGATGTCCTCGCAGGGAGTCGAACCCTGGTAACACGAGCTTCAGTCGTGGGCATTCCCGTTATGCTACGAGGACTTAATTAAAGTAAACACAAACTACTTTTAAACCTTTTTAGAATTAATTATGCGGAAATAAGCTCGGGCTCTTGAACATACTCTGGAACTCTAGGTTGAGAAGGTCCATGATGATAGCGAGGGGCATAAGGTGTGCTTAGTCTATGCATAAAGTCTCTTATTCTTTCTGCCCTGCCTCTCACCTTCGCAATATCTTCAGGTGTAGGTGGCACAGCAGCGGCGATAGCTTCAACTTTAGAATCATTCACTAGAGAGTCTCTTAGCGCCTGCAAATGCAGGGGTATATAATGTCCCATCTTTTTACTGATTTTATAAGGAAAAATAAGTTTATATATGTTACGATTGGGTAGGAACAGCAGAAAGGCGGGATTCTCTTAATCTATGGGATTCATTCCATTGGCTTGCTATAATCATTAACATAACTATCCCCTCATCCAATTGATAATCCTCTTGTCTTTTAGAAAAAGCGGAGCCTCTAAGATATTTTCCCCTATCGCACTCATCAATCGGGAAGTACATGTGCAGAGGAATCAGCCCTCTTTGTTCTTTATTATCAATCACCATCTCAAGCAACTGCTTTCACAACAAGCTTTGATTCTCTGCTTTGCCTTTCGAGTTCGTCAAGTTTCTTGAGAAATTCCGGAACGTCATTGTTATCAAATCTGACTATTATTGTATAGGTTTCCAAGCCATGTTTTCTTGCATATTCTATCATTGCATCTAAAAGTGCTTTCTGCTGATTGGTTGGTTGATATCTACTTGTCACAGGATTTCAAGAGTTTAATGGTTTAAATAAATTTAGAAAATAAATAAGTGAGCCAGGATTAGGCCAGATTCTGTCAAACTCCGCATTGCTGCAGGATATTTGTGCTGAAATCTGTCTATGCGTGCGGCTTGGGCACTTGCATCGGCGAAGTC
>CAYGYN010000026.1:0-4004 GCA_964354195.1 Candidatus Woesearchaeota archaeon
TATCTGCCTGCTCTGCACCCGGTGTCCAAACCAACTTATCATAACCACCTTTTGCTGCTTCCATCAAAGCGCGCTTTAGGCCAAGATCTACCCATTGATTAGTATCTGTGACGTATGGGCCTGACGGGAGGCCTTTTGATGTTAAACTTCTTTCGCTTTTATCAAGAAGAATCGTCAGTCTAGATTCCTGCTCGTTTGTTCTTTGAGAGCTAGGAATTTTAGCAAGCATATCTAATTCTTTTTCTTCATTAGGACTAATAACTTTTTTAAATCCCTGGCTCCTCCCCTCCTGCCCCCAATCGCTTTGCAACTCTTCAAGATGCAATGTTTTGGCATTGTCGCGATCGGCCATGCGAAGATGCGCAGCTGGATTTATGTCAGGCCAATGAGAAGACTTATATTTTTCTTCTCCAGGTAAAGTCAAAACAACTTCGCGATAATTCTCGCCGCCTGGAATTGTATAATCTCTGTATTGTGTCGGCTCAATTTTATGAATGCTTTGATTAACGTATTCTGTCGCTTCATTTAAATTGTTAAATGTATCATGATACGTCCCCATAGGATCATAAACATTATATTCATGGACGTCTTTGCCGGAATTATAATGCCCAATTCTCCAGGGGCGCTTTGTATATTGACCTGGAGCAGAAACAGCTGGCCCAATCTCAAAAATTGATTCAGCTTCTGGGAAATCCTCATCTGGATTATCTGGATCATTGTCATATTCAGTCGCAGAATAAGACACAGGCGGCTTACCACCGTAAACCTTCTCGCTTATTTGCGGCAAATTCTCTTGTAGATGCCGCGCAACTTCCTTCGGATCAACGCTCCTCTGTCCAGCAAATGCGTCTGCAAGATTAGCATTATCAAGCTCTTCTTTTTTGACATTTGGCTGCCCTTTGATCTTATTTATGATTTGATCAATTGGAGCTTTCTGCGGAAACTTACTGGCCGCTTCCGCTGCGGCCGAATAAAAACCCATTGGGTTTAGCTGCCTATCCTCCGTCATCTCGCGAGCGGTATCGACAGCTTTCGCCGCAGGATCTACCGCGCCACCTTCTGCTTTATGAAATAACGGCGCTGTTGCATAAGACCAAAGTATTAAACGGCGCGCAAAGTCATCAATATTCTCATCGTTTAAACGAGGGCCTGGCGTGATTGCGCCGCCATAGGCTTTAGGAGCTCTTTGCTTTAAATATTTGCTCCAATACCAAGACTCTGGGGCGGCTTTAGATTTAACATGATAAAGCTCGCCCTTCTTAATCGTCTCCATTGCATTCTTGGCGGCATCTTCATAATCAGCTGGCTGCGCGCGTTCTGGCGCAACGCCAAGCTTTTGGAACAATTCTTTTTCATGGAACCATAGCGCCGCTTGGATATCGGCAATGCTAATGTTTAATCCTTGCTTCTTTAAAATCTTTTGAGCTTCTTCAACTGTATTTTGCTGAAATTCTCTTTCTTTGTCGCCACGCGGAGCAGCAACAGGAAGGCTGCGATTTTCCATCCAATTCTTTGCGCGACGATATAAATCAGATTTATCTTTAAATCCTCCCTTCTTATACCTATCATAATATTCAGCTGCTAATTCCTGCATCCTTTCTGGGTCATTGATAATATTATTGAACTCATCATGAGACATATCTTTTAAATCATTACCAAAAGACCAAGGCTCAATTTCCCCAGTTTTTTTATTTCTTTTATATTGTCCATTAGTTGTCTTCCCCGCATATTGTTCGTGCGGCAAACCATTGTGATGCATGAATTGAGCTTTCATTGCATCTTTAAAATCTTGATATTGTTTTTGTTCAGCCATCGGCGAGTGAATAAAATTATGCCCCAGCAAACGATTCCATGTCCGGCTAAACCAAAGATCCGCAGTCAGAGTTGAGTAATCGCCATGCAGGTTATTGATGAACGAACCAATCTTAGGGCCAAACACCATCCATCCACTTACTTTTTGATCGCCAGCGCCTTCCATCGATAATTCATCTTGCCCTGGAACTTTTAGCTTTGGATCTTCGCGAAGAATTTTATTCCATTCGCTGACGGTCTTTTTCTGATTAAATAAATCTCGCATGCGATCAAAACCATTTTGGTCAAGCAAGTGATGAAGTTTCATCAAATTGCCTTCAATGGCTTTCGTTTGCGCACCAAACCCGCCGCTTAAATCCATTACGGCTTCAGGCAATGTTTTCCCTTGATTGCGCATTTTATCATAAACACGCGCTGCAAAAATAGAATTGGAATGAACGTCATTGCCTTGAGATGTGATGCCAAGAATAGCATCAAACAACATCTCTTTATCTTTATCTGTTTTTAATTCTGGGAAAATATTGTGATAAATATTTTTGGCTTTTTTCAAAGCGGCATCATACCAACCTACAGCAGATTTCTTTGAAGTATTAACGTGATATGTAACTTCATTTGCAATGTCTTTTGCAATTATCTTTTTTGCATCATCGCTATAATCATCAGTGTCTAACTGACCTTTCTCTGCGGATCTGTTTTGTAAAGCAAAAAGAACGTCATCAACAACGGCTTTATTTCTTGCCCCCGTTGGCCTTACATCTAATTGCTCAGAGCCATTCATCAGAGGAACGGTTGACCGATCCCCTGACTTTTTTGTCGGATAAAGAGAAGATCTAGCCTTCTCAGTCTCGTCGTCAGTTAACCCAAATGTTTCTTTGAGGCGATCTGGTGAGAGCCGGTATCCTTCGCCTGCGACAGCTTTGGCGTATGGCGCGAGAATATGATCGACGATCCTTCCGAATAGATCGGGTGATCTTTTGGAGCTCGCTTGAAGCCCTTCTGTTCCGCTAGTTTGTGGAAAGATTCGATTGAGGTAGTCTTTTGCATCAATTGGCTCTCCTTTTGTATCAATATCATATCTATCATGTAAGCCAGCAGCATCGCCTATTCTATTTACGCGATCAAGGAAATCATTATACCCTTCTTCTCCACCAAAGTGAAGAAATTTTGCGGCTTTTCCATCTTTGGTTAATGAAAAATCTAGGCTTTCCTGTTTTGATTGTTCAATAATTTTATCAATTTGCCTCTGGCTCAAACGCTTATTATTGGTATGCCCAACCATAACAGCTGGGACAGACCCCTCTGTGTCACCGTCTTCAGGGAGATGCATCAAATGAATGGTTTGATCTTGCTGGAACCCAAATCCTAATAAAGGAGCTAATTTTGCAGCATGCTCATGCCGCATGTCTGGGTGGTCAATGACAAATGAAGGCTCAACTTCATTCTTCCATGTTCCTAGAATTGGCGTAATTTTTAATTGATCTGGGTCAATACCAACATGATCTCGAACGAGATCCTTAAATCCTTTGCTCTTAAAAATGCGCTGGGTATTGTCTGATATGTTCTTCATCCTTGGTTCATTTTGAAGCGGATGCTGAACAGGTGGGGGAAGAGCCGCCCCAGCAATTGCTGGAGAAGAGAAAGAAAAAGCCTCATGAGATGAGGGCTCCTCTCCTTGAGGGCCCTCTCCCGTATATTCAGGATCAGCGTAATTGACGCCCTTTTGTTGATAAGGCCTTGGGCCGCTTCCCTTACCAGGGCGAGGCGATACGACAACACTAGGGACATTCTCGGAGGCAAATGTATTTGCAAGCCTTGGCGCTATAACGCGCCCCTCAGCGCTTGGGACAGACGGCGCTACAGGCGTAGGGCGAAGGTCTGGAAGCGGCGTCTGCGGCATTTCCTGGGCGACATCAAGCGCTTTATTTACTGGCGCAGGCTCGCCGCCCAAAGCCATCACCTGGCGCCCAACTTCAGGCAGATAATGCGTTGGATAATCGTCTTCGAGAAGACGGCCGCCGCGGGCCATAGGCTTGATGCTGATGGGATCGGCAAAGCTTGATGTCTGATCTTTCAGATTGTCGTTAATGATCGACAGCGCGCGTTCGATGATCCTGGACATCATTCACCTTCTGGATTGATCATGGTGCGCGCTATGCGCGTGGCTTCTGCGGCTTTATCACGGCTCATGCGAT
>CAYGYN010000027.1:0-7398 GCA_964354195.1 Candidatus Woesearchaeota archaeon
GGAACATTGGTTTCTTCTGTTTTTGTGGTGTCCAATTATCTTATATCTATGGTTGGCAAGTCAAAGCTTGTTTTGATGAATATAGTGATTGCGGCAATAATTAATCTTGTGCTTAACTCCATCTTAGTTCCAATGCAAAAAATAGGATTTATAGACAATTCCAGCGGACTGAATGGCGCAGCAATAGCAACTCTGATTTCAGTCATTATTTTCAATCTCCTGTTCATGCTGCAGACTTATAAATATCTGAAGATAATTCCTTTCAGGAGAAAAATGGTTAATCTGTTTATACTTGCGATATTGCCCACCTCATTATTATATTACCTGAGAACAATCTTCACATCAAATGATATCATAACATTGAGCTTGCTTGGATTGGTTTTCCTGGCTGTTTATATTGCCCTGATTTTAGCTTCAGGCTCATTGGATGATAATGATAAAGGCATAATAAAGAGTGCCTGGAACAGGATTTTCAAGAAAGAACTCAAATAAACAAGAAAGGGCTTAAGCGGAACCGACAAAATAATTGTATGTCTGCTGCAATCCTTCTTCGAATGAAACCCGGGGTTCCCATCCAAAAAATTCCTTTGCTTTTGTCACATTTGCAAGAGCATTCTTCGGCTCGATTACAGCAGGGCCGTGAATAGGCTCTATGCTTCTTCCAAAAAGTTTTATAATGCTTTCTGTCACCTGGTTGACTGATTTGTTAATCCCGGAGCCTATGTTAAAAACTTCCCCAAAGCAAGATTTGTTTCTTGTAGTTGCGGCTGCGAGGTTTGCATCAACAACATCAGAAATGAAGATGAAATCTCTTGTTTGAGTGCCGTCTCCATTTATCTTTGGAGTTTTCTCTGATTTTATTATAGTCATGAATTTTGGAATAAGGCAGGCATAATTCCCATTGGGATTCTGTCTTGGGCCAAAAACATTGAAATATCTTAAACAGACGCATTCCAAACCATATATCTGAGAAAAGAGCCTGCAATAATGCTCAGTTATGAGTTTTTGGGTTGCATATGGGGACAATGGGTCTGGCGTGAATGTCTCAAGAGCGGGCAATTTTTCCGGGTTGCCATAGACAGAGCAGCTTGAAGAAAAGATAAACCGCTTTACGCCGAACTCGCGGCAATTATTCAGGAGATTTAGACTACCGCTAGCATTTACATCATTGGTTTCCACAGGATGTTCTATTGAATATGGGACACTTACGAGGGCCGCAAGATGAAAAACAGCATCAAACTCCTCGCGCTTGAAAATATCGCCCAGATTCGAGGTTATGCTTCGCGTTACAATCTTCAAGTTCTTCGAATACTCCGAAAAAGCCAGGTTCTCTATTTTCCCGGAGGAGAAATCATCTATTACTGTAACATGGTGCCCCAACTTGAGCAGCTCCCCAACCAAGTGAGAGCCAATGAAGCCCGCTCCTCCCGTTACTAAGTATTTCATAATTCCCATAAATTTGGGAGATTTATAAATATAATTATAAAATCAAATTTTGAACTCGCGAACCCTACCCCGCTTTATCTTATCGAGATTCCTCAGGCAATAGAACAGAGATTGGGAGAAGAATTTGAATTTAAGATAATTTGATTTCTTGAGAGTTAGCAAACTCAGTGTGCGAAGAAGAGAGATTCCAAATAAAGACCAGATAAAAATAAGCCTTTGGGCAATATTTCTGTTTAAATTCTTGAAATTAAAATAAAAGTGGTCCACCTGATTGATATAAGCAAGCCTTCTTGTTGGTTCTCTTGCAACTTGAGAGACACGATGGATTAATTTTGCATAGGGAGTTATGAAGATAGTGTTTGGATGTTTCATGTGAAGGGAATAAGAGAATCCAGTGTCCTCTGCAACCGCATAGCCGAGAAGATTCTCATCGAACTTCTGTTCGGAAAAAACAGATTTCTTGTAAACCATGTTAACTCCAGGAATCCACTCTGCAACTATTGTTTTTTGAAGATTTATCGGGTAGGTATTTCCGTAGGCTGAGACAATTCTTGCTCTATTATATTCATAATACCCAAGGAAGAAGATTCTTCTAATAAGATTCATGAATTTGCTTGGTTTTCCTGTCCAAGCAGAGGGGTCTTTTGCTGCTGCAGCCCGCGCTTCAGGATACTCATTGAAAACCCTTAAAATCTCGGGGAAATAATTATCAAATATTGTCACATCATCATCAAGAAAACAGATTATTTTTGATGAGTTTAAGGAGTTCTTGACTCCAAGATTCCTTGCTATTGTTATTGAGGGTGTTCCAGAGAATAGGTACTTTATCTTCTTGTTTTTAAGGAATTTCACAAGGTTTTTTGTATCTGGAGTTTTGCTCTGGTCAACAATGATAATTTCGTTTAGCTGTTTTGAGAATTTGAGCAGTGATTTTAGAGTTATTCTAAGTTCATCTGCCCTGTTATAAGTGGGAATAATGACTGAGATATCCTTTATTTTGAAGCTTTTTTCAGCCATAATCCATGGGATTTGAGAAACTATTTAAATGATTGTTTGGTTTTTAGGATATGGCAGAAAGAACATTAAATTTAGGATGCGGCAATGACATGTGGGGGACTGACAGGATAGATATGTATAAGACTCCTGCAACAACAAAAGTCTGGAATGTTGCGGAGAAGAGACTGCCCTACAAAGACGGCACTTTTGACAAGATTAAAGCCCATAGTGTTCTTGAACACTTTAAAAATCCAGGCTTTGTGGCAGATGAGTGCTATCGAATCCTGAAAAAAGGAGGCAAATTATTTGTAAGAGTTGATTATGCAGGATATCTGCCAATGTTCCTGTTCAAAACACATGAACATAATGAGATATTAAACAAACAATACAGGGGCAAGGCATACGGGCACAAACAGGGGGAAGACCGGCATTATTTCTTATTTGTTGAGAGCCATTTAGATACATTATTCTCAAAATTCAGAAAAAGAAGCTACAGATATGTCTCTGTTGGAAGAAATAAATTGGTGCATTGGATTCTGAGAGTTTTGCCTTTCCATCTTGGGGCAATTCATCTTGAAATGGAAGCGGTAAAATGAAAATTTGCTTTGTTAGAATAATGCCCTATCCTTTCACGATAGGGGGCGGAACATCTCATTTGAGAGACTTATCAAGGGCGCTAATCGAAGAAGGGCACGAAGTGCACATAATATCTGCTAAGCCTGAACATGAAGACAAAGAACTCTTAAAAGATGAGGGAGCAATTGTTCACAATGTAGGAATGAGACATAAGAAATTCTCAGGAAAATTGTGGAAGCTGCCATGGGAGTTTTTAAGAAGAATATTGTTTGAGAAGATTTTTATGATATCTTCATATGGGCTTGTGAAGAAGATAAAGCCAGATGTTGTTCATTGCCAGACTGCGTTAACAGAAGCATTTCCATTTGCCTTAATGGGCAAGCCTTTCATAATAACTGAGCATGGAGTGCATACTCAAGGAATGGAGAAGCTCTATGAGAAGAGGAAGAATCTTGTCTCGGGGCCGGGAATTGCAATTTACAGAGCAATGGAGAAATTCAATACAAGAAGAGCAAGCAAAATTATCTGCATAAATGAAGAAGCAAAGGAATATTATGAGAAATTGTCTGGAAAGAAATGCAAAGTCATAGGAAATGGCATATTCCTTGAGAAAAAAGAGATAAAACCTAAGAAGAGCAGGATTTATTTCACACTTTCAAGGCTCTCGGAAGAGAAAGGGTTGGATTATCTCTTGGATGCTTTGAAGATTCTTGATTCTAAGGGTAAGAGAGTTGAATTCTGGATTGCCGGAGATGGTGAGAAGAATTATGTTCAAAGTCTGGAAAGAAAGGCTGCAACTTTAAAGAATATCAAAGTCAAGTTCCTTGGAGCTGTTGCTGGAAAAGACAAGGAGAAGCTACTTTCTGAGTGCTCTGTCTTGATTATTTCTTCTATTTTCGAGACATTCTCAATTTCTGCACTTGAAGCAATGGCAAATAATTGCGCAATCATAGCTTCTGATTCTGAGGGGCCAAGAAAAATAATCAAACCAAGTTTCGGGGCTCTTGTGCCCTTTTCCGACGAGAAAAAGCGAGCTTCTAATCTGGCTGATGCAATTAATAAGAGTTTAAGATGGGATATTGACAAAATGGGAAAAAATGCGAGAAAAGAAGTAGAGAAATATGACTATAGAAAGATTGTAAAGAAATACATTCAAATATACAAGGATTTTATTGCTAAATATGGAAGAAAATAAGTGGAAAGAACTCTGGAATAAGTGCTCTGGAAGCATATATCAGAGTTGGGAGTGGGCTAAGATAAACAAGAAGAAAGGGAGAGAGCCTATTTCTATAACATATGAGGAAAATGGAGAGCTAAAGGCAGGGATTCTATGCTTTTCGCAGGAAATTAAGACTCCTATTGGCGTGAAGAATGTGCTTTTTTCTGAGGGAACTCCTTTATCTCTTGATGTACAAAGCTTGCTTGAAGTTCTAAAGAAATACAAGGAAGAAAGCAAGAATTACTTTTATGGAATAATCAATCCGACATTCTTTAATTATAATCCTGAGAGTTTTGCAAAAGCAGGATTTAAGAGAGTAGATAACAGCACGATATTTGTTTCCCTTTCTCCAACTCTTGAGGATTTGTTCAAGAGATTAGAAAAAAAATCCGCAAGATGGGGAGTTAAAAAAGCTGAGAAAGAAGGGGTTAAGATTGAACAGGGATATCTGAAAAATGATTTAAGAGATTTCTATGACTTGTATGAGAAAACATCAGAAGAGCAGTTTTCCCCTGAGCCATGGGCTTTCTTTGAGAACCTTTCCATTCTTGAGAGCTCAAAGTTAGCGAAATTGTTCATTGCAAAGCACAAAGGAAAGGTTATTGGCGGAGCTTTAGTTCTCCTTGACAAGAATTATGGGGTTGTTTCTTTAACTTCTATTTCTGAGGAAGGAATGAAGCTTCAGGCGATGAATCTTCTTTATTGGGAGATGATAAAATATTGCAAGGAGAATAGGAAGAGATTAATTGACTTGGGAGGCTATATGGAAGGAGCAAAACCTGGGGGCAAGATGTATAATATCAACCAGTTCAAGGAAAATTTTGGAGGAGAAGTGGCAAAACAACCTGCATTCTCAACAAGCAGGAAATATGCCTTCTTGTTTAAGTTAATAAAGAGGTTTGGCTTCCTTAAAAGACTGTATAAAAAGGAGAAATAAAATGGAATTAAATGAATATATCAAAAGAACGCGCATGGACCGGGCTTCTGCCTATTTTGTTGCAAGAAAATATCTTTTCTTGAGAAGATATCTTGAAAATGTGGCGGGCAAGAAGAAATCACTGGATATAGGCTCTAATTTGGGATTGTTTTCAGAGTTATTAAAGAAAAAAGGCTATGATTCCTATGGATTGGAAATAGACAAGAAGAAAGTTGAGTGGGCAAAGAAGAATTGCTCTGCAAAATATATTCATGGCTCGGCAGAAAAGATTCCATTTAAAGATAATAATTTTGACATCATTATAATGTTTGATACATTAGAGCATATCATTGACAGAGGCAAGGCGTTAAATGAAGTAAATCGCGTCCTCAAGCCAAACGGCATCGCGATAATTACTGTGCCAAATATATGGAGCTATTTCTATTTCAGAAGTTTTGTTACCTATACATTAAGGGGAATGAAACCTTGGAAGAATGTCCATTATCAGCAGAATTATTTCTTCTGGGAGCACCAGATAAATCAGTTCTTAAAGATAGTTGATAGGAGGCCGATACTTACAATCCCATTTTTTGAGCCAAAGCTGATGCCAAAGAAGATGCTATCTGGATTTGAGTTCAATAAGAAAAATCTTGCGCCACTCAGTGCCGAGCCGATAATAATATGTATTAAAAGAGAGAAAAGAGTAGGAGATAATACAGACACGACAATTATTGGAAGATAACAAAATGGCAAAAAGTACAAGGATATTGATGATAGGATTAACTCCACCATTGGAAGGCGGAAGTGAGAGAGTCATTTATGAACTAAGCTCGAGGATGCCCCATTGCACTGTGCTAACGCAGATGGGAACTATCTGCAAGAAGAAAATTGGAATTCCCTTGATAAAGAAGCCAGTATTCCTGAGAAACCTACTATTTGCCATTTTTGTGAGATTTTATGTTATATATCTTCTTCTTGTTATGGAAAATAAGTATGATATTATCCATATACACGAGAATCTGCTCTATCCGTGTGCAATACTATTAAAATGGAGATACAAAGTTGTTATTACTGTGCATGGAATGAAGGGATTCAAGTTCTACGACAACAAATTCTTATGGTTTTTCTTCAAGAAAGGATTAAAGTCAGCTAATAAAGTGGTTGCAGTAAGCCTTGCTGACAAAAGATTGCTTTCTAAAGAGCTAACAAATGTTGAATATGTGCCGAATGGTGTTGATTTGAGCTTTTACAAGAACTTGAAAGCAAAAGTAGAGAAAAAAATAACTTTCATTGGGAGAATACACGAGCAAAAAGGGCTTATTTACCTTTTCGAAGCTTTTGAGAAAATAAAAGACAAATATCCTGGCTATAAGCTCGAGATAATTGGGGAGATGAATGATTACGCCAAAGAGCTAAGAAAGAAATTCCCTGATAAGAGAATAATCTGGAGGGGGTTTGTCTCGGACAGGAGAGAAATTGCAAAGAGTTTGAAATCAGCTTACTGCATTGTTCTCCCGAGCTTGTGGGAAGGCCTGCCCCTTACTTTGTTTGAGGCGCTTGCGTCCTCTCGTCCTTTGATTGTATCGAATATTGATGCATTCAAGGATGTGGTGGGCAAAGAAGTTTTATTTGTCAAGGCTAAAAACAGCAATGATTTGGCTGAAAAGATAAGTTATCTGATTGAGGACATGGCTGAGGCTTATGACTTGGGCAAGCTCGGAGAAAAGACCTCAAGAAAATATGATTGGAAGCAAATAGCAAAGAAAATGGAGGCAGAATATGAAAAGTAAAGAGAATGAATTTTATAACACTCTCTACAAAGGAGAGGTTAATCTCGCGGCGCTCAGAGAGCAAAAGCTAATTTCTCCAGCTAAAAGGCTGAAGAGGGAGATAATCAGAAAAGAATTGGATATATTGCCAATAAATTCTAAGGTTCTGGAGATTGGCTGCGGGGTGGGAGATATAATCGGAACATTGAAATTCAGCAAGAAAGAGGGCATAGACATCTCAAAAAATGCTGTTGAGAAGGCAAAGAAGATGTTTTCATCTTGTAAGTTCTCTGTTGGAGATGCCGGCAAGAAACTGCATTTTAACAACAGGGAATTTGATGCTGTAATTGAGGCAGATATAATTGAACATCTCAAAAAAGACGAGAATATTATTGACGAGTCTATGAGAATTCTGCGTAGGAAAGGATTGCTTGTGCTATTTACCCCTTATTCCGGAAAATATGAAGATGTGCCTG
>CAYGYN010000028.1:0-2610 GCA_964354195.1 Candidatus Woesearchaeota archaeon
CCTTCGCCCAAGTGCAAGTAGGCTCGCCTGACATGACGGGAATGAGGGCGGGGCAGCGGAACGCTGCCCCGCCCTCTTGCGTTTGTCTTCGGGCGAGTAGGGTGGGTGGAGCCCAGCGGAACCCACCGTCGTGGGGCGGGCAGAGGGGTGGCGGGTTACGTTTCACTTCACCCACCCTACGGATTGGAGAGGGCGCTACGGATGCTGGCGCTGTCTTCACGAACAGAGTGGTTTCCGGAAAACCCCTTCGTGAGCTTGACAAAGACAGAATAGGTGGTATTATGAGTACAGCAACCTGCGAGAAGTTTGTAATTCCTCGACCTGTTCCACTGCTCAGGCATTCCCCAGGCCATGGATGATCAGACTCCAGTCAGGTTATAACAAATAGAGGAGGCCATCCATGGCGTATGCGGACAAGACCCTGACCTGTTCGGATTGCGGCACAAGCTTCACCTTCAGCGCATCCGAGCAGGAGTTCTTCGCTTCCAAGGGCTTCACCAATGAGCCGGGGCGCTGTACTGACTGCCGAGCAGCCAGAAAGCAGCAGCGCGGTGGCGGCAATGGTGGCAGAGGCTCCTACGGCGGCGAAGGCTACCGGCAGCAGAGGCAGATGTATCCTGCCGTTTGCGCGACCTGTGGCAAGGACACCCAGGTGCCCTTTGAGCCCCGAACCGGGCGGCCGGTCTACTGCTCCGATTGCTACTCTAAGACAAGGCGCTAGAGGCAAGCGGGCAGCTAGATTCCCCGGGCCCCGAATCGCTTTGAGGGGCTAGGCTGAGGATAGTGGGCAGTTGGGAATGATGCCCAAATCCTCTTTGCGACCCATCACGTCGTTCTGCATCACAACCATCTCCTTTGCCTTCACCGTCTTCAGGCACTTCCCCCTGAAGTGCTCTTGAGTTGATTCGACCAGGGACTACCAGAGTGAGGCATGGATAGTCCGCTTAGCCACAGTCCCCGGGGTGCTGATGCTGGAGAGGCGGTTGAGGCATGTTGCCTTTCGCATCGGTCGCGGCAGCGGCGGATAACGGGCTGCACTCGCTTGCGGCAGTGATCCCATTCTATCTGAGGGGGTTAGAGATGGAGAATGAACGCGCGACAGTTCATGATGCCGATTCGGAGAGGTGTATTCACTACTGGCTTATAGGTCAGAGGAATCTGGGTGTGTGCAAGAAGTGTGGGGCCAGTAAGCAGTTTTGCGGTTCGTGGAGCGCCGCAAGCAGCCATAGAGCCTGGAAGGCCAGAGCTAACAACGTGCAGCGTAATGTACCAGACACCAAGAGTTGACGGAGTCCGTTGCCTCGCTTTGGAATAGAACACCCTGCTTTCTGGCCGTCCGGGTACAAGGAGGGGAGAATGACGCAGGCAAAACCCGGTGACACTGTTAGGATTCGCTACACCGGCAGACTGGATGATGGTACGGTGTTTGAGACCTCTTATGAGTCCAAACCTCTGAGATTCAAGATCGGGAAGTCCAGGCTCATGCCAGCCTTTCAAGGGGCAGTGGTTGGGATGAGACCGGGCGAATCGAGAACCGTCAATGTCACCGCCGACAGAGCATACGGCCCGCTCCGGAAAGAAATGGTGGTGGCGGTAGATCGGGATAAGTTCCCTGAGGACTTCAAGCCATACGTTGGCCAGGAACTTGACATTTGCCAACAGGATGGGAAGCCATTTCCGGCAAAGGTGATCGAGGTCTCGGAGTCAAGCGTGACGCTGGACGCCAACCATGCTCTAGCTGGCAAAGACCTCATCTCTGACATTGAGCTTGTTGGCATCATCTGAGTGATGCGAACTTGGGAATCGGTAGGGGCGGGGCAGCGGAACGCTGCCCCGCCCCCCGCGTTCGTTCGATGGACAACGAAGCCTACTTCCCTTTGAAGTTGGGCTTGCGCTTCTCCAGGAAGGCTTTCGCGCCCTCGAGGGCGTCTTCGGTCTTGAAGATATCGGAGAACAGCCTGCCCTCGTTCTCCACCGCCTCCTTGAGGCCCATCTCCATGGTGTCGTTGATGCTCTTCTTGGTGGACGCCAAAGCGACCGCGCCCTTGCTTATCAGCCTCTTCACCATGGCATTGACGGCATTCTCCAGCTCGGCAGGCGGGACGACCTGGTTGACGAGGCCGAGGCGGTACGCCTCTTTGGCATCGATGGGGTCGCCGGTGAGGCACATCTCGATGGCCTTGGTCCTCCCCACAAGGCGGGTCATGCGGACGCTACCGCCGCCGCCGCACATGATACCCAGCTTGATCTCAGGCTGGCCGAACTGGGCGGTCTCGGAGGCGATCCTGATGTCGCACCCCAGCGCTATCTCGCAGCCCATGCCGAAGGCAAACCCGTTGATTGCCGCGATCACCGGCTGGGGCAGGTCCTCGAGCATGGTCGGCGAGAAATAGACCTTGTGGTCATCGAGGACGCTCTTGCCCTTCTTGGTCATCTCCACCCAGGCCAGTATCGTCTTGTCGATGTCAGCCCCGGACATGAAGGCGCGGTCGCCGGACCCAGTGATGACCACTACCCTGACGCTCTTATCGGCCCTTATGTCCTTGACCGCTTCTTTGAGCTCGTTTGACATCTTGGGGCTGAACGCGTTGAGCACCTGGGGCCTGTTGA
>CAYGYN010000029.1:0-8533 GCA_964354195.1 Candidatus Woesearchaeota archaeon
TAAGAAAGATGGTACATCATTAAAGAATGGTGGTTAGACACCAGCTTGGCAACGTAAAGAAGGAAAGAATCCTTCAGGTGGATTGAATGCTAAAGGTAGAGCATCATACAATGCTGCTAATCCTGGCAAACCTGGTCTTAAAGCTCCACAACCAGAAGGTGGTTCAAGAAAGAAATCGTTCTGTGCTAGGATGAGTGGCATGAAAAAGAAACTCACATCATCAAAAACTGCAAACGATCCCAACTCAAGAATAAACAAGAGTCTTAGAAAATGGAAATGTTAAACCTAAATATAAAAATGAAAAAGTTAATTCTTATCGCTGCTGTAGCGTTTACAGCTTGTAAAGGTGGTTCTTCTGAAGCACCTGTATGTTCTGATTCTACAACTGTTGACACTTCTAAAGTGATCGTTGATACAGTAAAAGCAATTGATTCTACACCAGTTAAAAAGTAAAAACATGGCAACAAAAAAAGCAGCACCTAAAAAGGCTATGAAAAAGTCAGCACCTAAGAAAGCTGCAAAACCTATGATGAAAAAACCTGCAGCACCACCAATGGCAGCTACACCTCCTCCATCTATGGGAGGATCAGCTCCTATGATGATGAAGAAAGGTGGTAAAACAATGAAGAAAGCTAAATATGGCTGCTAATATGACATCAGGTAAAGCTAAGAAGTCTGGTAAGCCTAGACTTGCTCCAAAGGTTGGTATTCCTAGGAAAGATAAACCTTTCTCTAAGATGAAATCTATGGATGACAAAGCTATACGAACATCTCCTATGCAACCTATGAAGCAGAAAAGACTTTCAAAATAATAGAAGCCCCTTGATTGGGGCTTTTATGGTAATTGGGAGTAGTAGTCTTCTAAAAACTTTGGATGAAGAGGAATGTTTCCTTTTGTATTGTTCAACACTCTATCTGCTTGTGCTAGAATAACTTCGTTAGGTTGGTTTCCCATTCCAGAGACGTGCAATGTTCCCATTCCCCATCTGTAAAGCATTGTTGATTTTAATTTGGATTCGTATATTGTAGCATTGTTATGGAAGGTTATATCTGCATCTTCTCCACAACTTGTGTCAGGAAACTTTATCCTGTCTAGATATGCCTTTGTGTAAACGTTTCCATTGTTTATGTTACTGTTGTTGTTCTCAAACACATTGTTCACAAAGAAATACATTCCTTTGCTTCTATAGATTTCATAGCCAGGATTTTCAATTACATCCTTCTGAACATTCTCTAATGCCCATGGAGCTAATAAATCATCATCATCTAGTCTATAAATAAGATTGTGTTTACATTGCTTATACCCCCATTCAAACTTTGCTGATATAGAAGAAAATCTTTCCTTGTGATTAATGATTTTCACGTTAGGGTGAGAGTACTCATAATCAACGTCAGGGTTGTCATTTAATACAACCATTTCACAATCATCATTGTTCTGTGCCAAGAAAGATTGAATAGCTTCCTCTAGCAAATGATGCCTCTTATATGTCATTGTAAATACAGATATCATCTTGGAATAATTAAACCATTATCAAAATATGTAGGAAGCTTTATCCATCCTCTGCAGTATATGTTTTCCCAACCTCCTGTAAACTCAGGACCAAACCATGTCTCAGGAGCTACAACAATCTTATCCTTATGTAAAGAAAGATATGCTCCCCACCATGAAAAGGTTGAATTAGATATTACAAAATGTTTGCACAAGGACAATATCCAAAGCTGTTCATACGTTTTATATCCTTCTAAGAATGTACAATTGGGAAGCTTAAGATTCTCCTTACACCAAGGAATATCATCGCTAACTATAAGACAATGCTTTGCAGGAATTTTCTCAAGAGCTTTGTGTATGTATTCTACAGACACTGTAGGATGGTAGTTCTTGTAGTAGAGATAGTCTCCCTTTCTTACATTAATAGCTGTAACATCATCTGCAAATAGAATGGGGAGTTCATCCCTCATCCTATTTACAAATTCTGTAGGTGGTCCAAATAGGAGCTTTATTTCCTCACTGTATTTATCAAAATACTTTTCGTTCTGGAAATACCCAGAGTATAAGTTTGGTTCATCATTGCTAAGTCTAACAGGATTAATGTTTTTACTTTCAGGTAGATCATCTATAAAGTTAAACTTCCTAAGAATGTTCTCTGGATAGTTATCTCTATAGTCAACATGTTTTCTATAAATAAACAACTCCTTCCCTCCATCTTTAGCTTTTGCATAAGCATTAGCTATCATGAAGAGGTTGTTACCTAGCCCTCCTGCAATAAAGGGAAATACATAATCTTTAGGCAAACAAGGTATAGAATCTTTGTGCATCAGATGGATCTAAATAGATTTCAGATTGGAATGTGTCTTTAACTCTCTTTTGTCCTCTAACCTTGTTGGTCTTAGGATCAACATCAGGAACTTCTTGAGCTCTTTCGTGAAGATCATCCAATAATACTAACATGCGACCATCTTCCATTGTCATGGTTCTAATCACTTTGTTAACGTTAAAGCTGTCTTTGAATTCTTTGAATTCAGGATTCTCTGGTGTTCCAGAAACTAACTCTTTACGAGTGTAGAAAAATTGATTTGTCATTGGTTTTGTTTTATATGGACAGTTGAGACAACCATTGTTGCAACAAAAGCCACGATTTAATAAAAATTCTCTGCTTAGTGGTTTATTTGCCATATTCTAATTCTAAGATCTTACCTACAAGATCGCTTCTATGGTTGTGTTTAAGCTTCATCCATTTAATATCAGTAATTTTTTTGGATAGTTCTATAACGAAACTAAGTCCATTATAGCCATCCTTGATATCCTTCTGCTCATTATCACCATTGACAATAATCTTTCCTGACTTACCCAGTCTGGTAAGAATAGCAAGCATCTCAGCCTTAGTAAGATTCTGTGCTTCCTCAACAATAAGTATGTCATCGATTGTTTTACCTCTGATGAATTGAACAGGTAGAGCGTTCACCTTCTTAGAAGATATAAGTTCTTCCACCTTCACCTTGTCGTAACACTTAATAAGATTTTCTTGAAAGGCCTCTAGATATGGATCAAACTTTTCATTAAGACTTCCTGGGAGAAAGCCTAGGGAATGGCCAACTTCTACAGCTGCTCTAGTCACTAAGATTTGATCACATTGTTTTTTAAATAGGAAGTCAAGAGCACATTGTGCAGAGACAAGACTCTTACCACATCCAGCCCTACCTGTAATAACAACTATCTGATTCTCAAGGATTAGTCGCTTCACTTCTTTCTGTTCTTCGTTAAGCGTGATTTTATATTTAATATCTAGCTTACGTTCTCTATTTGGCTCTTTCATATTTGAGTTTTAGTTTATCACGTCTGACATTGACTTCTGAATATTTATACATATCCATCTCAACATTATTGTGTTCATCGAAGGTAAGAAGAATTATGTTATCTTCATCATATTCTGCCTCAGGAAATTTTTCTTTTGGAAGAATGTGATGAAAGAAAATTGAGAGAGGTTCATTACCAAGAAAGGTTCCACTCTCTTCAGAGTAGTGTGGTCGTTTGCCCCAAACTTGTAAGAAAAAATCATTTCTATCGAATATTTTTCGATAATCTATTGATTTTTTTACATTTTTAAGAGTGCCAGAAACCTTGAGACCTTTCCTGGGTTTATGCTGAAAGCAGTATTCGCTTTCAGCATTTTTACCACAGGTTTTACATTTCATGTATTTCGTTTTTCTTTATAAATTCTGTACCAAAGCATTGTATATAACTTTCTTTTAAAGATTCTCCTTCTATATATCTCTTTAAAGGATAGCAATACCATGTATCAGAGAACATGCCATGAGATTTAAATACAAACCATTCATGATCATTTCCAGAATGTGCTATAAACTTTGTACCTATCATTTTATCTTGTTATAAGTTTTAAACGACGATCTTGAATTGTACATTTCAATTAGAAAGTTAATTTTCTCTTTCCATTCTGCATAAGCTTTCTTCTTACGCTTGTCAAGCTTGTTTCCTTCATCAAATAGTCTTTCAATTTCATCGTGAAGATCTACAAGATTTATGTATTGTTTCTTGAAGATGTTAAGATCGTCTTCATCAGGAGTTATTATTAGATTTGACATCAGCTGTTGTATTGGTTACAAATTTAGGATCAATATAATAATTGGTATTATGAATTGCATCAATCCACGTTTTATCAAGATCAGTTCCAGAAGAATGGATATTTAACACTCCTATTCCTGTAGAGCCAAATCCACCTTCACCTCTAACTGTTTGATCAAGATGTTCCACTTCTGCAAATGCAACATGTACATTCTTCTCAAAGAAGATTTGTGCAACACGATCACCAACAGCATAAGGAAGAGCTTTCACTTCATCACTTACACATTTGAATTTTACCATCCATTCCCCTCTGTAATCAGAATCTACAATTCCTATAGAGTTAGCTAAGACCCATGGGTGCTTAGAGATGTTGCTCCTTGGAACAATTACACCTCTCCAGCCCTGAGGAATCTCTGTTGCAAATCCTAGCCCATAAGTGGCAACACTATTTTGGTCCACTTCTATTGATGTAGCATATACATCAAAGCAAGCAGCATGCTCACTCCCCTTTACAGGAAGTTGAGCATCTGCATGTAATTTTTTAAAGTTCACTACTAGCATCTTGTTCGATTTTAATTTCTGTTTGATTAATTTTGTTAATAATTTGCTCTTTAATAGAGAATTGAAATTCTTCATTATCCATAAGCATAGTCTTGAATTCCTCTAAGTTATATTTAGTTTCACCTGCAGTTCCTACACCTAGAGTCATTGTCTTACCATACTTTCTACCAATCTCATGGTCGTTGATAAGTTCCATTAGTTCACCAAGTTTGTCAATACCCTGGCCATAAACAATCTCAAACTGAGATAGTCTATATGGAGGACTCATCTTGTTCTTAATTGCTTTTACCTTAGTAAGATTGCCATAAGTGACATCTCCTTCTTTGGCTAGAGATCTTGACACCTCTATACGAACATCTGAATAGAATTTTAAAGCATGACCTCCCTGTGTAGTGGTGGGATTACCAAACATAACACCTATCTTCTCTCTATACTGAGAGATAACAATAACACATACATTGTGTTGAGACAAAGCACCTTTAAGCTTTGGATAGGCATTTGAATTAAGCAGGGCTTTCTTACCAATAGAAGAATCACCAACGTCACCATCTAAGACTTTCTTTGGAATCAATGAAGAATCTGAATCAATAATAATAAGATCGATGGTTCCAGTCTCAATCATCTCCATAGCAATATTGAAACCTTCCTCGCCACATGATGGTTGGGCAATAAGCATTTTAGTTGTATCAACACCAAGAGCTTCAAAGTAATGTTTATCTACAGCATGCTCGCCATCTATATACAGAACAGTGCCACCTTTCTTTTGACACTCTGCTACAGCATGGCCACAGATAGTAGACTTACCAGTACCTTCCCAGCCCATAAGTTCATACATCTTACCTTTTACAAATCCACCTGTTCCTAATGTGAGGTGATCAAATCCAACAGACCCTGTAGATATGACATCATAATTGCCACTGGTCTTGGAATCTAGTGTGAGGACAGTGCCTACACCATACGTTTTGTTAAGCTTCTCCAGGGCTTCCTGGAACTTGTTCGCTGTTTGCGAACTGTCTTTTGCTTTTGCCATATTTAGTTTTTTAGTCTGTAAAGTTACGAAATTTCTTGCCTGTTTCCAAATAAAAACCCCAGTGTAGAAACACCAGGGCTATTTACTAAAACGAGACAAAAACAAATTTATTCTACAGTGCAAGAACCTCCTGCACAAGCGTTAGTCTGACCAAACTCAACATGATCTTCTATTTCAGTCACCTTAGTAAGATCTAGAGAATGTAAGCTGGCAATTCTTTTATTATATTCTTCCTCTGTAATGTCCTCAAAAGGAGCTTGTACATAGGAACCATTATCATATGGTAACACACTCAATCCATTATACACATCTCTGTTCTCCCACATCCACTTTCCAACTTTTTCCCACTCATCTATTGAATAGAAACCATCTTCATTAATCTCTTGATACTTTCTATCCTTATCAACAGAAATTGTAGCACTTACATTGTGTGTATTGTCTCCATTAACATGTCCTGGCATGATCCATTCTTGAGCAAACTTCTTAACACGTTCTAACGTGTCAACAGCTATCTCTGTTCTGAATATAGAACCTTCTGGTGCCTTGATAGGTATTCTCACACAAATGGTGTCATTTGGTCTAAGAATGTCATCTTCGCACATCTCAGGATGATTTACCATCATGTAAGCAGCAAGGTCTTCACTCTTTCCAAATCTCATTGTTCTTAGGTAGTAAGGCGCATGCCAAGCATGAATACCACTAGCTGTTCCTAATACACAAGATGTTGTACCAGAGGGCTTAATGCATGTAACACGAGCTGCTTCATTAACTCCTGTCTGAGCAGAGATCATTCTATTAACCACCTTGGCTGTGTTAGCAGCATAATCAAGGTTTAATTTTAATATTTCTCCTGAACCAATACCTGTCATTCCAATTCCTAAAAGAGCATCTTTCTGTGTTGTTTGTTTCCAGATGTCACGAAGATAATGGAAATCTGTGAACCCAGCTTGTAATGTTCCAAAGAATGCTGCAACGCCTACACGATTATTAAGATCGTCTTGGTCTGTTACATCACTTACATTCACTTCACATAAGTTACAGAATTGATAAGGACGTAAACCAATCTCACAACAAGGATTAGTTCCCCAATCTTTATTGTTAGTCCAATAGATGCCAGGTTCTCCTGAACCAGAAGCTTCTATTCTTTTCCAAAGAGCAAAGAATTCATCCTGTGACACCTCGTCACGCTTTAAAACAGCAGAATTATTAGCACGACCTCTTTGCTCATTTGTTTCCCACCATGCACCATACTTAGATGTAATCATTTCTTCATCATCGTGAGAGAATAAAGAAATCATAGCACTTCTTCTGATACCACCTGCTAATACAGAATTAGCAATGTGACATAAGATGTCATGGCATTCCAAAGGAGACAATTGTTCATACTGCTCCTTTCTATCTAAAATAGCTTGTACGTGTGCAAGACAAATCTTTAATGGTTCAGGCCCAGGTGCTTTACCACCAGCAGTCACAAGTTGTGACCCCTTCTGCCTAATTTGTCTAAAGTCAAAGTTAGGCATAAACGATCCTTCAAAATAAGCTTTCATCAATACCTTTACAGCATCAGCCCAGCCCATGATAGAATCTTCAATAAGATAGGTCTTTTTCTTACCTGGTTTTTTAATAACTGGAAGTTGCCAAACGTGATGTTTCTGTACAGAATATCCAACACCTGTTCCACCTAATAACAAGAACATTGTCTCACTGAAACAATGTAAGCTATCTATAGGAAGAAAGCAACAGTTATAAATTCTTGCATTGTTCACTTCTGCAGCAGCACCAGCAAACTGTAAAGCTCTCATAGAAGGTAACACCTTCTTGTCTCTAATCCATACAGCACTAACTTTAATAGCTTCTTCTAAGTATGGATATTTTTTGATCATCATATCCTGGTAGCGATCAACTATTTCATCCCAGGTTTCTCTTCTTTTTAGTTCAGGCATATACTTTGCGTATTTACCAAACACTGTTAGCTTACTTAAAGCTTCTAATCCTAAGTCCATAAGTTTTGTTTTTGTTTTATTAAATGAAAGGGGATGCAATATACATCCCCTTAATTCATCTACCAAGAATTAATAAATTCTACTTAACAAAAATCCTTATAGCTGCACCAAGATCAGAATCATTATCATAAGTGTTAACTAAACATGTTAGTTCTTCCCTTAGATATATGAGTTTCTCAATGTACAAAGTGGCATCCATAAGTTCTTCTTGTAAATGCTTGAGATAGTTGTCTTTATTGTTGTTATACAACGTGGTTCCATATTTAGTAACTCCCACTTGACTTCTCTCATAATATTTATCTATAACATCATCTACTATTTTGTCTCTCATAATTTTTCCTCTAATAGTTTAAATGATTCAACAATAGCTGCCATTTCAGCTTCTTTTCTATTATGCCATGGTCCAGAGATTATATCTCCTTCATTAATAAGATAAGAAAAAGAAGAAGAAGCAGAATACACATTGATTTGTATAAACACTTTATGATCATCAAATACATCAAACAGATTTCTAGGAGATGTGTCAATCAGTGTTCCAATGTTTTCATTATCTATACCTTTGGCCCTAACAGCCTCTTTGAAATCTTCAGGAATATCTTTATTCTGAAGACTGTCTAACATCTTCTCAAGATACCATTGTTTTACAACAATGGCAGTCTTGGGAAATGTTTCTAATAGTTCTAATCCTTTCATAATTAATGGTTTTCTTGTTTTAATAAATCTTCATACTTCTGCTGCCACCAATAGGTGTCATATTCAAATTCAGCATTTTCAAAACCAAATTTACCTCGTGTATCTTCTTGGTATAATCTACTCTTTTCAGATTCCATTTGGCAATAGATTTTGAATTTTTCTGTT
>CAYGYN010000030.1:0-3525 GCA_964354195.1 Candidatus Woesearchaeota archaeon
ACTTCCATCAGGTCTTCTTTTGAGAGATTTGTTCTTCTCTTTATTGCTTCAAAATCCGTAAGAATTTCAGAGGCAAATTTATTGTAATCTTTTCTTATATAGCTCATCAAATATTCTGAGATTGCCCTTGCCCATTCAGGAAACATGTTCTTTGTCTCAAATCCATTATATTCCTTTGGAAATGCTTTTCCCGACACAATTATATGAAAGCCCTTGCTCCCTGAGAATTTTATTCCATGGTTTTTTATGCCATGCTGTTCCAGTGCTGCAATTATGAGCTTTGTAGCTATTTTTGAGCAGTCAAGGAAAGGCGAATCAACATCAATCAGCAAATCCCACGATTTTCTTAATTTATTCATTTCCTCAGGAGTTATTTCGGAATTAAGAGACAGAGCATCATTCCATAATTCTTCAGATGCATGGAAAGAAGTTGCCCCCCTCCTCGCCAAGCCAAGAATGTCTGATGGGTATTGTATCTTGTCCGGGCGCTTGCCAAATCCTTCAAAATATCTTGGAACTACCTCTCTGTCCTGGGAAAATTTAGCCATGGCTTCAAGAACTTTTGGATTTGAATAATACATTGCAGTTATTGCCCTTATTCTCTCCTCCTTCAAGCTTACTTCTTGCTGCTTGCTTTCCTCTTTCTTTTCTTCTTTTTTTGCTTCTTCTACCATAATTTATCGAGAAAACCTTGTTTTATAATAATTCTTATACTATAGTCAACGACATTTACAATTTTCCAAGAATGTCTTGACTATCAAGGGAAAGACATAGAATCTTGAGTAATTGTCTATGTCTTTCACTATATTTTACCACAATAAACCTTAAAAGTCTCGGATAACATCCAAGCTTATGCAATTAAAACTCGATAACCCGAAGATTCTGGCTGATATTATTACCATTATCTCAGAATTAGTTACAGAGGTCAAGCTGAAGATAACAAAGGAGGGGATATCTCTTACTGCGATAGATCCTGCAAATGTTTCAATGGTATATTTCAAGCTGCCGAGCGATTTATTCTCCCAATATGAGCTTCAGGCTGATGAAGTTTTAGGAGTTAACCTTGAGAATCTAAAAGCAGTCCTGAGAAGATGTCAGCTTGGCAGTGCTCTCATTCTCTCAAAACAAGATAACACCCTGAAGCTTAGCATCCATGACAAAATCAAGAGAGATTTTACATTAGCACTAATTGACTTGGACTTGGAAGACAAGGAATTGCCTGTCTGGGAATTCAAATCAGTCATAAAGATGCCTTCAGAGTCTTTTGTCGAGGTTATAGAAGACTGCAGTGTCGTCTCAGATGCATGCACCTTCATTGCCGAGCCAACAAAGTTCATAGTGGAAGCCCATGGCCCTCTCAATTCGGCAAAAGCCGAGTTCTCAGCAGACGAAGTTGAAATCCACTCAGATTTCAGCACAGCAAGATTCTCCTTGGAATACTTAAACAAGTTTATAAAAGGGGCTAAAATCTCAGCCAATGTCTCCCTCAATTTCAGCGACAACCATCCTATGAGGATTAATTTCCCAACAGGCAATGTAATGTTAAGCTTTATTTTGGCGCCGAGGATAGAACAGGAAGATTAGGCATAATTCTGGAAACCTTTAAATACCCCTTTTATCATCCAAGTTTGAATCTGATTGAATGCACGAGAGCATTGCCGCTGATAACGGAAAATGCTACACTATTTGAGGTTAGGTTGAGTTGAACCTGTTTTTCACGAAAATACATAGATAAACTAAAGTATAAACTACAAAGGAAAATAAGAAATGGGAGCAGGAACAAGACCAAGGTTTGGAAGTCTGCAGTTTTGGCCTAGAAAGAGGGCTGAGAGATTTATCCCAAATGTCAACTGGAGTGTTGTCAAAGGTGACGGGAAATCCGATGGTTTGCTTGGTTTTATAGCTTACAAGGCAGGCATGACAACTCTTCTTGTTAAAGATACTACAGATAAATCAATGACAGCTGGAAAGAAAATCTACATTCCAGCAACTGTTCTTGAAGTGCCAAACATGAAAATATATTCAGTAAGATTTTACAAGAATGGCAAAGTTCTCAAGGATGTTGTTGTCTCAATAGACAAGGAATTAAGGAGATATACCAATGTTCCAAAGCAGCCAAAATCCTTGGATGCCGAAGTTCCAAAGGAATTTGATGATATCCGAGTTATTGCATATTCTCTTCCTTCCCAGACAGCTATAAAGAAAACACCTGATGTAATTGAGCTTGCTCTGGAGGCAAAAGACAAGCTTGCTTTTGTCAAGTCTCTTGTTGGAAAAGAAATAACATTGAAAGATTTCTTGAAATATCAGCTTCTTGATGTTCGTGGCTTGACAAAAGGCAAAGGGCTTGTTGGTCCTGTAAAGAGAATGGGAATATCTCTTAAATCTCATAAGGCTGAAAAAGGCGTCAGGCGCCCTGGAACACTTGGCCCATGGCATCCCGCCCACACTTCATTCAGAGTTGCCCAAGCAGGACAATTGGGAATGTTCACCCGGGTGATATATAATAATAAGGTAATAAGTTCAGGTTCAATAGCTGAGAAGAACATAAATCCAAAAGGCGGCTTCAAGAATTATGGCAACATAAAAACAAACTATATTCTCATCAAAGGCTCTGTTCAGGGTCCTGCCAAACGCCAATTGTTATTAACACCTTCATTCCGCCCTACAAAGTCAATGGCAAAGAAAAAATATGAATTATTGGAGGTAGAAAAATGAAATCCGCACTTTATGCATCCAACGGAACAAAAAAATCAGATATCGAGTTGCCCGAGGTATTTGACACTCCAATCAGGGAAGATATAGTATCAAAACTTTTTGAGGCAGAGAAATCTGTCCAGCCTTATTCAACCTGGGAAGAAGCAGGCAAGAGGCATTCTGCTTCTGGCAAAATAGCGCACAGGAGACACAAGTGGCAGACAGGATATGGAAAAGGAATTTCCAGAGTTCCAAGAAAAAGAATGTGGAGGCGCGGAGTCCAGTTCTATTGGGTTGGCGCAGAAGTTTCTTGCACAAGAGGCGGAAGAAGAGCCCATCCTCCAAAAGGAGTTTATTCTCCAAAGAAAATAAACAGAAATGAAGCAAAAATCGCCCTCAACTCGGGATTTGCAGCAACTGCAAACAAGGATTTGGTGATTAAGAGGTATTCAAGCATAAAAAACATTAAAACACTCACAACACCTTTTGTAATAGAATCTCTGCCTCAAAAAACAAAAGATGCTATCGAGTCATTAAGAAAGATATTTGGCGAGCTTTTCTCCCTTGTTTTAAAGAACAAATCTATTCGTCCAGGGCGAGGAAAAACGAGAGGAAGAAAATATAAGTCAAACGCAGGCTTGCTTCTTGTTGTTGGCAAGGATGAGAGCGTTAAGCTAACAGGCATCGATGTTATTCCAGTGAATCAAGTTCAGATAGCTGACTTGTATCCTCTCGGAAGATTAACTGCCTATACTAAGAAAGCCATTGACGAGTTGGAGGCTAAAAAACAATGATGCTGCGCCCAATAACATCTGAAAAAGCAGTAAA
>CAYGYN010000031.1:0-33997 GCA_964354195.1 Candidatus Woesearchaeota archaeon
ATTATAATGCCTACAAGAACAATCTTTCGCAGCTTGCCAAGGACTTGAAAGCAGACAATATATTTGAAGAGCTGATTGTAGGGCAGACAGACATATATTATGGCGGAAATAGGAACACAAATGATAATATAAGAAAAGCGCAGCAGGATTCATGGGATGAAAATGAAAATATAACATACGGGGCGGTTACATATGACATTGGCTTATTGCCCGACAATGTTCATTTCAAGACAGACGCCCAATTGCAGGAATTTGCAGACAGGTGGTGGGCTGCAATAGAGGGGAATTATTACAATGGAACAAATGGAAGAGGACCAAGAATAGAAAGCGCCGAGTTCAATACAGTCAGTAAAGAACTGAGAATTATTTTTGACAGACCAATTAATTCAACCTCTGGAACACAGGGATGGAGAATAGTTGATGGAAGTACAATAATAAATGATTCAAATGTAGTTTCAACAAATGTAATCAATGACACAATCACTTTAACATTGAACAGCACAATCAGCAGTGGCGCAAATCTTTCGCTTGGAAGCTATGATGATGGGCACAACAAGAATGTGCCGAGAGGAACTGATGAATTCGGGCTTCCTGCTGAGATGATATTCTCTCATGCAATTGATATTTCTGCGATGAACATGAGCTTTGTTTTCCCAACTCCTGATGACGGCGCCGACATCAGTACAAACTATGTGGAAATAAACTTGAGCCTTGCATCTTCAAGCTTAAGAAATTTTGTGTTTAACTGGAAAGAAACAAACTACACAATTTATGACAATTCTTCATTGGTTCTGATGATGAACTTTGACAATGTTTCAGCTATTGGAGAAAATGAGACAAAAGCAGTTGATATCTCAAGCTATGAAAACAACGGGACAATTGAAGGAGCTGCATGGACACCGAGCGGGAAATATGGCAAGGCGATGGAGTTTGACGGGATAAATGATACTGTAAATATCAGCGATTCTGACAGCATTGACTTGGGAACAGGCAATTTCACGATAGAGATGTGGATAAAGAGAAACTCAAATAATGAGGAAGGAATTATTGCAAAGACAGACCCTCTTGGAACTATTGAAAGCAGCGCAGGATACGCTCTTTATCTTGACAGCAGCGGAAAACTGAGATTCTATGCCCAGAGCAGCGAAATAAATGCTGAGAGCAACGGGACAATCTTATCTTCAGATGGATGGACTCATGTTCTTCTTAAATGCGAAAGATTTGCGAATGGAAGCGGAGAGCACATAAACAATGTGACGTTCTACAAGAATGGAGAGAGCATTGGAAGCGATTACACTGTTGGCTTGGGCAGCGCGATAAGCAGCAGCTATAACTTAAGAATAGGAAAAAAGCCGTATGACCAGAAGTATTTCAATGGGACAATTGATGAGTTGAGAATTTACAAGAAAGCTTTCAGCGAAAATGAAATAAAACAGCACGATTATTCCAATCTGTATAAAATAAATTCAAGCAATTGGATGTTCTATGCAAAAGAAGATGAGCTTGGTTATGGCAGTTACAACTATGCTGCTTTTGCATTGGATTCTGGGAATACGATGGCAACAGAGACTAGAATTCTTGATGTTGTTGACAGCACTCCGCCGGGAATAAGCATAGTTTCTCCTTCAAACAGGACTTATACTTCTGCATCAGTAAACTTCAACATCTCTTCGGATGAATCTCTTAATGCATGCAAGATGAGTGTTGATAATTGGGCAACAAATTACACGATGGACCTGAATTCAAGCTCTACAGGGGCAGCATATAACCTTAGCCTGAGTGATGGAAGCTATACAGCAAGATTCTGGTGCAATGATTCCAGCGGCAACATAAATTCCAGCGAAACTGTCGGCTTTAGCATTGACACAACAATACCAACAATCAAAATAATAAACCACACAACAAGAACCCAAAATAAATCTACCAACAATTAAATAACACTCTTAAGAAAATTAACAAGACCATTTGAGCGGAGCACTGACGACTGGGCAACTAATTACACAATGAGCTTAAACTCAAGCTCTACAGGAGCAACATACAACATAACTTTATCTGATGGGAATTATAATGCAAGATTCTGGTGCAATGATACAACTAATCAGATAAATGATTTTGAGAGCGTTGGTTTTTCAATAGACACGACTGCGCCATCAATAACCTCCCCGTCAAAAGGAAGCGTTACAACATTGAGCGCAGGAACCAGCACATATACTCTTCAAATTATAACAAATGAAAATGCCACATGCGAATACAGCGCGAGCAATGTTGGATGGGACAATATGAGTTTAATGGATATAACAGGAGAATTGCAGCATAATCAAACAGTTACAGGATTGCAGAACGGGCAGACTTACACTTATTATTTCTTGTGCGAGGATGATAACAATAACAGAATGAATTCTTCTCATTATGTCTATATCGCTGTGCAGAGCTCTTCAAATGGCGGAGGAGGCGGTGGCGGTGGCGGAGGAGGCGGAGGAACAGTTGTAACTCCCGCTAATAAGACTGTCAAGACAAATGAAACAATAATCTTAGGCATAGCAAAGATTACACTTGGAGAACTCCAAAACTTGGTGGTTAATCCTGGCGAGAGCAAGAAACTTTCCCTCTCAATTTTGAACAGCGGCACCAAATTCCTGAATGGCTGCAGAATAAAGAGTTCGGGCAAGCTTGAGAAATGGGTATCTTCAGATGATGTAAAAAGCCTTAATATCGGAGAGAAAAAGGACTTTATCTTTAACCTTAATGTGCCTAAAGATGCAAACTCTGAAAAATACAACTTAACGCTTTCCTTGTCTTGTGACGAAATAAGGCAGGCTATACAGCTTGGCATCGAGATAATAAAGAAGAAGCTTGACATAAGCTTAATTGAAGCAAAGAGAGACAAAGACAAATTGAAAATTGTTTATTCATTGAGCGAAATGGCGGGGCAGGAACAGAATGTTAGCATTGAGATTTTGCTTGTTGGCACGAGTAACGCCAGAGTTGCCCAGCTTAGCGAGAAAAAGACAATCGCAGCAAATTCAGAGAAGAAATTTGAGACATCACTGCAACTGCCAAAATCCGCTCAGGGCAATCTTAACCTCCTGATAAATGCAAATTCGCCAATAGCCTCTGCATTTGTGCAGCAAGATGTCTTGTTAGAAGGCTCTCGCGTGACTGGTTTTGCCTCTTTCTTGGATAGCGCATCTGCGGCTAATTATTTCAATGCTGCGCTGGTTATAACTTTCTTGGTGTTTGCATTCTTTGTGGTAAGGAAAATGCTCAGGACAAAGGGAATGGACAGCAGAAAGAACATAGTCTCTGCAATTGTCGCTTCAATCCGGGAAAGAAAGCATTATCATCAGGACAAGAATGGCGAGGCAATGATTCTTGCTATTTAAGAAAATAAATTTTAACCTTTCATAACTGCAAGAGGCACTAATCTTGCAACAAGATTTCCTATTCCTGCCTCATGGGAAACGCGGACAACTTCATCAACATCCTTGTAAACCTCTGGAGCTTCCTCAACCAAGGCTTTTGAGCTCATTGTTTCCACAAGAATATCTTTCTTTTGCAACTCTGCTCTTACTCCCTCTGAAGTTATCTCTCTTTTTGCCTTGCTTCTACTTTCAACTCTTCCGGCTCCATGAGCTGTTGAGCCAAAAGTTGTTTCTTCTGCTTTTTTCGTTCCAACAAGAACATAACTTGCTGTTCCCATTGAACCTGGAATGAGCACAGGCTGTCCAATTTTTCGATAACTTGCTGGAATTTCCTTTCTTCCAGGACCGAAAGAGCGAGTTGCGCCTTTCCTATGGATGCAGAGAGTCATTTTCTTGCCATCAACTATGAAATCCTCGATTTTTGCGATATTGTGGCAGACATCATAAACTAATTTTATTTCTGCCTTTGGAAAATGCCTTTTCAACTGCTCACGAACATGATGCATAATCATCTGGCGATTGCAAAAAGCAAAATTAACAGCGCAGTTCATTGCGCTAAGGTATTTTTGCCCAAGTGGAGATTTAATTGGCGCGTTTATTAATTCCCTATCAGGAAGATTTGCAAAACCATATTCTTTTTCCATCAGTCTTATGTAATCGCTTGCAACTTGATGTCCCAAGCCTCTGCTTCCGCAGTGAATCATTAAAGTTACACAATCTTTGTTCAATCCGAACGCAGAGGCTATTTTATCGTCGTAAATTGCATCAATTTTTTCAATTTCAAGGAAATGATTGCCTGCTCCAAGTGTTCCAAGCTGCGGCAAGCCTCTTGAGATTGCACGCTGGGAGACATCTGCCGAGTTCGCTGGACTCATTTTCCCATTCTCTTCTGTATGCTCCAAGTCTTCTTTTATTCCGAAGCCTTGCTTGACAGCCCATTCTGCCCCATTCTTTAAAACTTCAAGCAAATCTTCCCTGGAATAAGCTTTTCCGCCTCTGCCAACTCCGCTTGGGACTGCCCTAAAGATTGAATGCAAAACCTCGGCTCTTTTTTTCATGAATTCTGAGACTGGAATGTTTGTTGATAGCAATCTTACGCCGCAATTAATATCATATCCTACTCCGCCAGGAGAGATTATCCCTTTGTCCATATCAAAAGCAGCTACCCCGCCGATTGGGAAACCGTAGCCTTGGTGTGCGTCCGGGAGGGCAATTGCTTTCTTTACAATTCCGGGAAGCGTTGCAACATTCTGTATTTGTTCAAGACACTTATCTTGTTTCATGTCAGAAAGAAGTTTCTCGCTTGCATAAACTATTGCAGGAACTTTCATTTTTCCGGACTTTGGAATTTCCCATTCAATCTTTGATATTTTTTTGAGTTCTGCCATATTAGACATCCAGCACAAAGACAATTGTGACCTTATCCTTGGTTTCTTCGATTTTCATCTCGTTGTAGGTTATTGCCTTGACATCGTTCGTGAAGATATAATTCTTTGTGCTGTCTCCAATGAGATTTGCCTTCAAACTTAACTTCTTGCCTTTCTTTTCTATCTTGACGATTGGAGCTTTGCTAAGCAAGAAGTTCTGTGCATCAAGAAGATATAAGAATTGTTCAAGGAAATCATATAACAATGATTCATTGTTCTCTGATTCAATCTTGATTTCCTTTTTTATTTTTGGAGCTACCAGGATTTGCTCTGCTATGACTTCTTTCAATGCGAGAGCTGCTGTTGAGAATGCTCTGTTTAGGGTTTTTTCCTCAACCTGAATCTTTACATCTGCTGTATGCGGTAAAAATTTGAAGCCCATAAAATCCTTATGAGGGAATAATATATAAATTAATTCTTTTTCTTGATTGCATGAAATTCATTGAAGTTGTTGTCTTTCTGATGCTTCTTGGAGCATTGGGGTTTGGAGTCTATGTTCTTTGGCTGAATCTGCCTTTTGAGAATGCAACCTACAAGCCTTTCTCATCCAATTTCTCCAGCAATGTTGGGATTCAAAATGAAGGAGGGCAATTCTACCCCAACATGAGATTTCCAGACAAGATTATCAGCTACAGGCTGGAATCTGCCTGCCCACAGCAGAGGTGGGTGGATGTTGAAAGAGCATTTGCAATAATATCTGAAAAAACTGTGCTCAAGTTTTATCATTCAAGGGATAATCCTGAAATAAAAATATTGTGCTCCAAAATAGCACAAATGCCCGGGCAAGAAGGGCATTTTATTGCTGGAGAAGGAGGACCGACTGAGATAATCAACACAACAAACTTTGCAGTAATTCTGGGAGGAAATGTTTCGCTTTATAGGGAAGAGCAATGTGATGAGCCTAAAATAGCAATTCACGAAATTTTACATGCGCTTGGCTTTGACCATCATAATGACTCGAGCAGCATAATGAATCCTATAACTGGCTGCAATCAGGAAATAGACCAATATATAATAGATGACATAAACCGCCTCTACAAAATGGATTCTCTGCCTGATTTGATAATAGACAGCATAAAGGCTAACAGGACAGGAAGGTACCTCAACTTTGAGATAAATGTATCAAACCAAGGGTTAAAGAAATCAAAAGGAGCAAATCTTGAGATTTATACCCTGAACAAAAAAATAGGCAATTTTAGTGTAGGAGACTTGGATATGGGAACAAGAAAGATGCTATTTGTTCAGAATGAAAAACTCGCGGGAGACTCAAGCAAGATTATCTTCCTCCTGAGCTCAAAGGATGAAGGAGAACTAAGCCTTGACAACAACAGGGCTGAAATCTCGTTGTAAAAAGAGAATATTTAAATACAAAATTCTATAGGTTTATATAGAAAAATAGACTTAAAAAAGAGCAAAAATGGTAGAAAAAGACCAAATATTGAAGGAGACAATGGACCATACCGGGCTGTTTAGTTTCTCAGATTTTTATACATATGCGCACACGTGGCTGAAGGACAATCTTTACGGAGTGAATGAAGAGAGATACGGCGAGAAAGTCAGCGGGAATGCAAGGGAAATCAACTTTGAGTGGAAAGCAATAAGAAACCTGACAGATTATTTCAGGATAGAGATGATAATAAGGATAACTGTCAAGGGGCTTGTTGATGTTGAAGTGGAAATTGATGGAAAGAAGAAGAAAATGAACAAAGGGAACATTTCGATGGACTTGAGGGGAAATCTCATCAAAGACCCAAAGAGCACATGGGATGAAACAAAGCCCATTTACAAGTTTCTTAGAGAGTTATATGATAAATACATAATCCCAAAGAGAATAGTTGCGATGGAAGAGAAGATTGAATTTGATGCAAGGGCATTCAAAGATGAACTTAAAGCATTTCTAGAGCTGACTGGCCAAAGAGGACCAAATAAATAAGGCTTAAAATATATTACACAAATCTTTATATATGAAAAAAGAATTCTGAGAATATGAAGAGATTGCTGATTTTGTCTGCTGTGATTCTTGCCCTGACATTAACACTTGCAAGCGCAGCTAATCTTGAGGTAAACAAGACAGAAAGAGAGGCAGCAATTCTCTCGGAATTGAAAAATCCCGCAATATTCGATTTTACAATAGACAACAAGGGGGCTCCGGATAAATTTGAGATTTATTCCCTGGTTGGCGCCTCATTTGAGCCGAAAGGATGGTTTAACTTGTCGAATGGAATCACAAAAATGGAAGTAAGGGTCTACCCAAGCGAGACAGCGAGAAAAAGGGGAGGAAATTATGCTTTCCAGTATGAGATAAGAGGGGAGAATTCTGGGATAGTTGAGGACATGCTCACTGTAAAGATAGTCAAGTTTGATGAGATATTTGATATAGTGACTCGGAGCATAAAATACGGCGACAAGAATGCCGTGGTTACAATCAAGAATAACCAGAATATGAATATAGACAATGTTACATTGACTTTGAAATCAATTTTCTTCGGGGAAAAGGAGAGAGTTATATCGTTGAAACCTTTTGAGAGCATGAATATCACCCTGCCTGTAAAGAACGAAGAGATAAAAGACCTTGGTGCGGGAACCTACTTGGTAACTGCTTATTTTGAGCTTGATGATGCAAAAACCAAGATTGAGAAAGCTGTAATCTATCTTGAGAAAGAGAACATTGCAGTAAGCAAGGTAAGCGAAGGATGGATAATAAGAACAACTGAGATAACAAAAATAAATGAAGGCAATACAGAAGCCATAGACACGACAGAAGTAACTAAGAATATGCTTACGAGATTATTTACAACCTTCTCTGTAGAGCCTTTGAGCACAGAGAGAAGGGGAGTATTTGTGCATTACAGATGGGAGCGGGAACTTAAGCCTTCTGAATCGTGGAGTGTTAAGATAACAACCAATTACACACTGCCATTTGTGCTTGCGTTGCTAGTGATTTTGAGCGCTTTCTTTGTTTATATTTATTCAAGAACAGCTGTTGTTTTGAGCAAGAGAGTTTATCATGTAAAGACAAAGGGCGGAGAATTCGCGCTAAAGGTCATGCTTCATGTCAAGGCAAGAAGCAGCGTTGACAACATAGAAATTTATGATAGAATTCCTGGAGCAATGAAGCTATTTGATAAGGCAGGCATGCCTCACAAGATTGACGGGATGGGAAGGCTTACATGGAAGATTGACAGACTAAACGCAGGAGAGGACAGAATATTCTCCTACATAATTTACTCACCAATAAGAATAGTCGGCAGGCTCGAACTCTCGCCTGCAACAGCACATTTCGCGAAGGGCGGCAAGTCCAGTTACGTCTCATCAAACAGGACATATTTCATGTCAGAGATTCATCCGAGATTCTGATTGTTTTGGATAAACGACTAATAGGTATCAACTTATGACTTATTTGATGGCAGATAATAATTGTTTGTTATTAAAATGGCAAAGAAAGAAGAGGATAGAAAGGATTTAAAAATCATAAGAGTTCTATAGTTTTATCCCTCCATAGCTCAGTGGTTTAGAGCGTCTGGCTGTAGACAACAGGTCTAGCGCGGACATTCCCGCAGGGGACAATCTCCAGGGAAGAGGATGAAGCGCGATAAGCTACCATTGGTTTCAGGTTATGAAGCGAAAGCGACAGAACCCGGAAGATCCCCAGTTCGATTCTGGGTGGGGGGATTTATACTCCATCATAACAATACTTTTAAACGAAATAGCCAAAGGATATCCATGTTAGTCGATGTGCTTGAAGCAAGCAGGATAGTCTATCGTCCTATAGCAGAGTTGAATGTGGACAGCCTGCCGAAAATGCTGGTTCAGGATTTTAAGCCCAATGCTGTGTATGTCAATGCGAGAATTGCTGAGGGTTCTGGATTAGGAAACGGGTCTTATTTGATTGGCTGTTTTGTTGGGGATGATGTCCAAATTCGCGATGATGCCAAGATATTTGGGTGCAGGACAGGCAGCAGAGTCTCGATAGGAGAGCGTTCTTTTATTCAAGAGACAGGTTTTGGGGAGAATGTTCGTTTGGGACATGCTGTTTTCGTTGGACATAGATGCGGTTTTGGCAATGGTACGCGGATAGATTCTGCCTCGCATTTCGGAGCAGAGAATAGCTTTGGGGATGATGTATATATTGGTCATTGGAATTTTTTTGGTGATAATTGCAGATTCGGAAAGAATGCTCAATTTGGAGTCGGAAATATATTCTATGGTCATCCGAGATTCGCTGGCATGCCAGAATTCAGCGACCTCAAAGACCCCGCTCATAGGTCTGATAGACTATTTGTTATAATGGAAGATTCAACCTGCAATAGAAGAGGTTACAGAAGTAGAGAGGTAGTGACATTAACGCATTACTTGACCAGCAGCAGATTCAAATTCTTACGGGGTTTCTAAATAGTAGAAATCACAAGCCCTTTTAAACTATAAATAATTCTTATTTTCATGAGAGTAAGATATAGCTTTTCATCGAGGCATACGGGCACGATTGACAGCACAAATGTGCATAAGATACCAGTTCCTGCTCTTGTGCGAGAGGTAATCAGAATATCAGACATTGTGCTTGAGGTGCTTGATGCCAGATTTATTAATGAGACAAGGAACAAGGAATTGGAGAGAATGGTTCTTGACTTGGGAAAGAAGATTGTATTTGTGCTTAACAAGGCTGACTTGGTGAATGTTCAAGAGCTTAAGCAGAGCGGAAAGCTTGAAGAGCTAATGCCTTATGTTTTCATTTCTGCAAAAACAAGAATAGGGGTAAAAGAGCTAAGAACAAGAATAAAGATTGAGGCAAAGAGAATGAAACAGGAGAAAACAACGCACATTGGAATTATTGGCTATCCCAACACGGGCAAGAGCTCAATAATCAATGTGCTTGCGGGAGGAGGGCATGCCCGCACAGCTGCTGAAGCTGGCTTCACAAAAGGCATGCAGAAAATAAGGCTTGCAAAGGGAATCTTGCTGCTTGACACTCCAGGAGTCATGCCTGAGAAAGAAGCGCCTGCGCATCAAACTCCGCATGCAAAGAAACTCTCCCTTATCGGAGTAAAGACATTTGACAAGGTGAAAAACCCGGAGCTTGTTGTTTTCCAAATAATGAAAGCTTATCCTGGGGTTCTTGAAAAATTCTATGGCATTGAAGCAGAGGGAGATTCTGAGAAACTGATTGAAGAACTTGGGAGAAAATACAAGTTCCTTGCAAAGGGCGGAAAGATTGATTCTGACAGGGCTGCAAGAATGATTCTCAGGGATTGGCAGTTTGGCAAGATTAAAATAGAGAAATAATGTTTATTGAACATGGAACAGCCTAGAAAAAGATGGTGGAAAGAGATTCTATGGGAGCTTAAATGGACATTAATCTGGATGGGATTGTTTGTGATTGCGGGAATTATAACTCAGTCAATAAGGGAAGAAAGATTTGTTTTTATTGATTTCTTCTGGACAAATTTTAAAGTTTGGCTCAATTCATTTGGAAACTTAACACAATTCACGCAATATGCGAGCTACAATGATTTATTAAAACAGATTTTGGCTGATTGGTATTATTTCTTCTATGCAGGAGGATTAATCTCGCTGGTTTGGGGCATATTGAAATTTACATTTAGGGCACTCAACAAGAAAGGAATAGAAGCCAAGAGGCAGAGAACTTTTGACGAGATAACAGAAGAGTTTGAGAAAAGAGAACAATAAGCATTCTAAGATAAAGTTGTAACTTATAAGGGGTTACAGATAGCAAGGTTTAAATAACTAAAAAGCATGAAATTGGCATGAGAAAACTAATATTAAAGCCAGAGGATGTATTATGCCCTGGAGAGTATGAACAATTTACTCCAGAAACAGTTAGGATGTACTTTCACATGGATAAGAGAGGGCATGCTGCTGATTGGCCGCACATTATTATTGTAAAAAGCGAGCCGCAGGCAGAAATGGTTGCATGGTTTGAGACAAAAATTAGGGAATTCATGCGTGTAGGCCAAAATACGGCTTGGGAATCTGCGGATAGGAAGACTACTTCGGATAAATTCAGGAAAATATATATGGATTTCTTGAAGGCTGCAGAGCAATCACCTTATTTTCTTATTGATGGAAACCACAGGGCAATTGCTGCGACACTGGCACATTCTCCAATCCACTCGCTTGAAGTTGAGAGAAATGAGGACATTGGAGAGATAGAAAAGATGGTTGCAAGAGGAGATTTGCTTGGATTTCCTCATGATGCAAAGAGAGTTGATGAACTGAGAAATGATTTTATTGCAAATTGCACAGATATGTATGATTTTAAACGCGATGGAAATAAACAGTGGGGGATTGTTAAGAACCCTGCAGCGCAATATGTGAAGAGTTTCAGAGAGAGAGTTAATGACTTGGTTTTGAATGAGAAATTCCCAGAACATATGGCTGACATGGTTAGATTTTATAGGGAGGGATTGAAATGATGACAATGACAAATGGAAAAAATCCTGACAGCAGAACAAAGCCTTTTGAGAATGGGAATGGCAAAGAAGAGCTAAAGAAAGAATCAAAGAAAGATACAGTAATGCTTCCAATTATATGCGGCTGGTATGTTGATTTCAAGGAAAAGCCCGGGTCAATGAACAGAGAAGCGATGGAGAGTTTTATAAAACAATATGGCTGCAGGGAATGCAATGGCTATAAGACACCATGCGGCGGGAGGGCTTAAGGTGGTTGGGGCAGTAATAAACGGAAAATATCTGAATGATAGAGAGCTTAGAAGAGAAAGGGACAAGGCAGATGCTGAGGGCGCAAGATTAGGGGTGGTTGATAAAGGCAAAGAGTGCATTTGGCACACCCCGGAAAATCTAAGAGAAATGCTTGAGACTATTGAAAGCGGCAAAGATGTTGGCAGAGAATGCCTTCATTGTTATGGTTTTGATACAGCATGTGAATACTATAAAGCAAGGGGGGCAAGCTAAGATGGCAGAAGATAAAAAACTGAACAATAAAGAAATATATGTTATTGGTGTTGAGCCGGGCGTATCAAGGTTTGTAATAGATTCAAGAGGTTCAAAGAGGTTGATAGATTTGCATCGCGAGAAGCTGGTGGATGCTCTTTTTCTGGCTGAAGATAATTATCCAATGATTGGAGGGTATTGCAGAGGCACTGCAAATGATATCGCCCCGATTGAATTGATAGAGACCGGGCGTCTAAGCCAAACTGATGCTTTTCTTGAAATACTTTCCTATTTGAAGAGAGAGCCTGACAAAAACCGGCTTGTTTATTTGAGAGAAGAGAGCGAACTTGAGGAAATAGCTAATTTGTTCAAAAATGCAGGATTATCATTCGGGCAATTCGTAATTAAAGACAGTCTTTGATTCTTCAATTATATCTATTACATTGCCGCCTACCTTGCGTCCGGGATCCCCATGCGGAGTATTTGAAGTGGGTCGGTAGTTATTCTCATTTTCAACTTCAAAAATCCTGCCATATCTTGCATCTGCTCTTTTGTAACTCAGCCCATATTTCTTTAATAAGTCTGATTGGTGGTGATCAGGGCTGCCTCCCCAATGCCTGAATACGGTTGTAATCCTCTCTCTTTCTTCATTTGAAAGAGGATTCTCAATTTGCCTGGTGATTGGGATTCTTGTGTTATAGATTACTTCTAAGAATCTGATTGCGATGGGTATCTTTTCTCTTTCCTCATCAAATACCCCTAATTTTATTTCTTGAATTAGGGGCTTGCCATACTCTTGCTTTGCAAGTTCAACATAAGTCGGGTCTGCTCGATTCTGCTGGAATTCCCGCCTCATAGTCCTTAGGCTTACAAAACCTACTTTGCCAAAATATAATTCTGGATCAGACATTGTCAGCTGGTCTTCTTCCTCCCTCAGACCCTCTGCCTGCCTGCGAAAAACATCAATCTTCTTTTCCAATCCCCCTTTTATCCCTTCTCCACCTGCAGCCAATATCATTAAAATGCCAACAATAGTGATGGTGGCTGTTGTAAAATCAAGAAGCGCTGTCTTGGGCACTCCGACGACTGCGCCTGTAAGGGCAATTCTTGAGAGTGATAAAAGAATACCTATGAGAACTAATACAAAACCTGCAAACCTCTTTTTGTTCATCATTTTCAGATGAGGAGGTTGTTTATATATATTTTCAGATGTCTATTTCTCTTGGCAAAAGATTTAAAAAGGGTTTGTAGCTTTTAGCGATAATTAAACAAACCACAAAACAATGGCTAAAAACAAAGTTGATGAAGAGGAATCTAAAGAAGAACTCGAAGAGGAAGAGGACTTAGAAGAAGGCGAAGACCTTGAAGAGGACGACGAAGATGACTCTGACGATGATGAAGAAGACGATGACGACGAAGAGCCTGCAGATGAAGGCCTCTAAATAGTCAATAGTTTGTTTTTTGTGGGCGTTTGCCCCACTTTCTTTTTTGATGTCAAGGAACTTGGTGTTTATTGAGTAGTTCCTTGAGCATCCAAAAGTCCCGAACGCAAGGACTTTTTGATAATTAACTGACATCTCTTTCTTCAGGATTAAGCTTTAAATGTTCCCCTCTTTTCCATGCTTCTCTTAAGCAGTCAATATCCTCTCTTGAATAATATGCCTGCGTGCCTCCAAGAACCCTTGCCGGATTCAGCCCGAACTGATGCCTCAGCCTTATTAATGAATTAAGTGTTGTGTCCTTTTTGGAACCGCCGACTTGCTTTGATAGTTCTTCCGCCAAGTCTATAAGGCTCCTGTATCCCTCTGCCATTAATTTCTCCCTGTCTTTTGATAGAACATTATGGTACATGCTAATTATTTGAGAGGAGGTTATTTAAAACTAATTGCTTTTTATCACCTATATCTTTAAAAAATAATTTATTGTGGAATTTTCATGAGTGAGAAACAGCCCATTTATATTATGCCTGAAAATGTCTCGAGAACTCTGGGCAAGGATGCACAGAGAAACAATATCCTTGCTGCTAAAATTGTCGCAGATATTGTCAAGACAACCTTGGGACCAAAGGGAATGGACAAGATGCTTGTTGATGCTACTGGAAATATTACTGTGACTAATGATGGTGTGACTATACTTGATGAGATGGAGATTGATCATCCTGCGGCAAAGATGATGGTTGAGATTGCAAAAACCCAAGAGTCAGAAGTTGGTGATGGGACTACAACTGCCGCTGTTCTTGGCGGAAAGCTTCTGGAGCATGCTGAAACTTTACTTGACAGAAAAATACATCCAACTGTTGTTGTGAAAGGCTATAGACTTGCATCTGACAAGGCGCTTGAAATTCTTAATAATGAACTTGCTCTCCCTGTGGAGAACAAGCAAATCCTGAAGCAGATTGCAATGACTGCAATGACAGGCAAGGGGGCAGAAGGGCACAAGGAGAAGCTTGCAGATATAATTGTTAATGCGATTGAACAGATTGCACATGGAAAAGAAGTGAATCTTGATGATGTCAAACTGCAGAAGATTAAAGGTGATGGGATTGGAGACAGCGAGCTCATTCAAGGCATTGTTCTTGATAAAGACAAGGCGAATGCTGCAATGCCTTCAAGGATAGAAGCGGCAAAGATTCTTCTAACAGATGCCGCCTTGGAATTGAGAAATCCTGAGACAGAGGCAAAGATTTCTGTTTCAACGCCGGAGCAGCTTGAGAGTTTTGTTATTGCTGAAGAAAAAAGACTGAAGGACATGACTGACTTGATTATCAGCGCTGGTGCTAATGTTGTATTCTGCCAGAAAGGAATTGATGATGTTGCGCAATATTACCTTGCGAAGGCGGGGATATTCGCGGCAAGAAGAGTGCCAAGAAGTGACATGGAGAAAATAGCAAGAGCAACTTCAGGAACAATTGTATCCAACCTGAATGATGTTTCTATTGAGCAGTTTGGCTATGCTGAACTGGTTGAGGAAGAGAAAAATGGGAATGAGATATTAACTTATATTAGGGGATGCAAGAATCCAATGGCAGTAACGATTGTGATAAGAGGCGGGACAAGCCATGTCATTGATGAGATTGAGAGAGCGATTAAGGATGGCTTGGGAGATGTTGCTTCTTCAATCAAGAGCGGAAAGGTTGTTGCTGGCGGAGGGGCTGTTGAGATGGAATTGTCAAAGAGATTGAGAAGTTTTGCAAAAACAATAGGCGGGAGAGAGCAGCTTGCCATTGAGGTATTTGCAAATGCGCTTGAGTCCATACCAGAAGCCTTGGCGGAGAATGCAGGCATGGATGCAATTGATGTTCTCACTGAACTAAGGAAACTGCATGAGGCGGGAAAGACAAATTATGGCTTGAATCTATTGAAGGATAATATTGAAGACACATTCATAGCAGGAGTGATTGAGCCATTAAAAGTGAAAACACAGGCAATTACCTCTGCAAGCGAATTCGCAATGATGCTCTTAAGGATAGATGATGTTCTTGTAAGCAAGTCCTCTGGAAACTCGGGCAAGATGCCTATGAACCCCTACGGCGGAATGGATTGAAATGGCTAAAGACAGCATTGACGAGCATATTGACAAACTATTGAGAGAAAATCCAATACTCTCAGATGAGGAATTTAAAAGAAGGTTTCCAGGGATAATGGACGTGATTACTTTTATTGATAGTGTGGCTATAACAACTCAGAGAGCAACGGGCAGATATAAGCTATTTGACCGCTTGGGTGTAGGGAATATCGGCGATTATCTTGAGCTCCTACAAAAAGATGATAAAGAAGCCGTGAGAATTTATAAAGTTACGAGAGACACCCTGGGTTTTGGGCAGGAGGACATTGGTTAAGGTTAAGGATGAACTTAACTAATAAGTTGTTAACAAGTGCTGCGCTGTATTTTTCTGTTATAGTTGGCGGATGTTCTGAGCAAGTAGAGATTGCGCAAAAACAGCAGACAATTGTGCTTGAGCAGGGTGTTGAGGAACATTATGTCAGAAGAGTTATTGATGGAGATACTCTTGTTCTTGATGATGGAAGGCATGTCAGATTACTGGGCATTAACGCTCCAGAACTAAAGAGAAAGGGGCAGAAGCAGGCAGATAGACTGGCAATTGAAGCATCTGACAGGCTTGAGCATCTTGTTTGCGGAGAAAGGAAAGTAAAACTTGAATACGACTTGCAGGACAAAAATAAAGAAGACAAAGATAAATTTGGCAGGACTCTTGGATATGTTATTGCAAATGGAGAGAATACAAGCATAATTCTTGTCAGGGAAGGCTATGCCAAGGCTTTCATGTATAAAGGCTTAAAATATCAGAAAGAGATTCTTGAAGCAGAAGGAGAGGCAAAGAGAGTTGGAAGAGGAATCTGGGCTAAAGAATAAAACTTTAAATAAGCATTCTAATTAACAAAATTAAGCGCTCGTAGTTTAGTGGTAGAATATCTGGTTGCCAATCAGAGGATACGGGTCCGATTCCCGTCGAGCGCATAGGCCCTATAGTCTAGTGGCTAAAACACGTCGTTTACACCGATGAGTCCGCAGTTCGATCCTGCGTAGGGCCATTCTGTTCACCGCAGCGAGGAGCTTCGCAGCGCAAGCGAGAAAGCCCACAGCAAGAGTGAATCAGAATTAATCTTCTCCTGCCATTAGAGCTGCTCATCTTCTTAGAATAGTTCTTACAAATTGCCTTGGAGTACTTAGCATATGCCTTGGAATTGACATTAAAATAGGAAGAGTATGATAATAGTGCTTTGAGAAGAAACCAACCTGTCCTTCAACAGGTTTAAACAAATCATTATCCAGGGTATAACCTAAGTTTTCAATTTTAAAATCACCAAGACTGCATTCCAAGTCTAACATGGTGTGAGCAGCGCCCATCTGAGTGTAATGATGCGCATCAGATACTGCAAGAGCCTTGATGCCTTTCATTGTTAATTCTCTCGTAACGCGCTTGTTAATGTGCCTTGCTTCTGTGGCATCATAGCCTTCAATAGCATGAACTTTTCCCGAATTAATCAGCTCCATTGCTTTTTCAAGTCCTGCCCCACACTGCGAGCCAGGATGGCAGATAGTCACAATTCCGCCTTTGTCTCTTGCTATCCTTACTGTTTCATCAATATCTTTGCCTGCCTTAATAAAATCATAAACACCAATTACATTAATATCTGCAGGCATTCCCTTGTAATCTGTTCTAACCTCCTGGGAATTCAGAATTAAGACTTCAGGAACTTCCATGCAAAGAGGAATCCTTCTCTTTAGATGAAGAAAGCCTTCTTTCCCATGATAATTTGTCTCGAAATCTCCCTCAAGATAAATTAACTGATTCACATAATCATGAAATCTCCTGTCTTGGTGCCCTGGCGCAGCATGACAGGCAGAGATGGCACAAATATCCAACTGAGCACCAAAGATATGATTAATTATCTGCTTCAAACTGGGCACTCTCTTTCCAGACTGAGGGCTATAGAAATGGGGATGCATGTGCAAATCTGCTCTGAATTCCATAATGGTGATTTGCCTGTCTCCTATTTAAATATTTTGAAGATGTTACCCTTTTTAAGTTATGATAATATTGGAATGTTGTTAGAGAGAATATGGCTTATTAATTAGGTTTAAATATATCAGATTTTTAGTAAAGATATGAGTGAAAAAAAGCCGAAAAACCTGGCTGAACAGTCTTCTGAGCCCAAGAAATACGAGGAAAAGGCGAAGATTAACAGTGCATTGCCTGAGGAGCAGGCAAAGCAGCTTGCAAATCTCGAGAAAATAAAGGCAAAAATTGAGACTTTTAAGAAAGCTGCTATGAAGAAATATCCTTTCACAATTGCAATCGGTTTATTGCCTGTGAATTCATTTGCGCTTTTTGAGGAAGATGAAGGCTTGCCAAAAGAGGCAATTGAGAGCAAGCCGCTGCATCTTATGATGATTATTCCTGAGGATAATTACAAAGACATTCCAAAGATAAAGCCAGAGATTGTGAAGATGGCAAAAGAGACAAAGGAGAATCTCTGGGTGCATATTAAAACGCCGGTTGATATATGGAACTATGGATTGGACAGCAAGTTTGAATTCATTGATGCGATTTCTGCCTCGCTCCCTATTCATGACCAGGGTTTTCTTGGTGCTCTTCGTGTTGCGAACATACATAAGACGCTCCTGCTCAGGAAGTTTGAGAAATATGTGACTGCTTATGTTATTGGCGGCAGTCTTGTTCGTGGAACAGCTGGAAAAGACTCTGATGTTGATGTTTTTGTTGTTATTGATGATACTGATGTGAAGAGAATGCCTCGTCTAGAACTGCTGGACAAGCTTAAAGGTATTGTTTATGATTATATCAGAGAGGCAACAGCTCTTGCAGGAGTGAAGAATATTCTTTCTCCGCAGGTTTATCTGCTTACTGATTTCTGGCAAAGCGTGAAAGATGCGCATCCTGTTATGTTTACATTTATTCGTGATGGAATACCTCTTTATGATCGTGGTACGTTTTTGCCATGGAAGCTTCTTCTCAAGATGGGAAAGATAAAGCCAAGTGCTGAGGCAATTGACTTATATATGAAGCAGGGAGAGCAGACAGAGGAAATGGTAAAAAGAAGAATGATTGACGCTATGATTGATATTTACTACGGCGTTTTGACTCCGACGCAGGCTTTGATTATGCTTGCTGGAATGGCTCCGCCAACGCACAAGGAAACTCCAAAGATGTTCAAAGAGATATTCTTTGACAAAGAAAAAATGGTTGACAAGAAGTACGTCAAGATAATTGAGAAAGATGTTGACATGTTCAGGCAGTATGAATATGGCAAGCTTAAAGAAATTCCTGGAAAAGAAATTGACAAGATGATGTCTGAATGGAAAGATTACAGCAAGATGCTCCAGAAACTAAGGGAGAAGATTGAGAAGAGAATACATGCGAAGACAGCTGAAGAGGTTTATGCTGAAGTATTCAAGATGCTCAAGAACTTGTTTGGAAACAAGTCGCAAAACCAATTGATAAATGAATTTGAGTCTAAACTCGTGAAGAAAGGGAAAGTAGAGCAGAGATTCTCAAAGATAGTAAGGGAGATTGCAAATGTCCAGAAGAAAGTTGAGGCTGGGAAGATAAGCCTGAAAGAAGTTGACAATATGAAGAAAGATGCAATAGAATTGATAAGAAGCCTTGTTGAATATGCCCAGAGAGCAGATATAACCACAAGCGAGAAAGGAACACTTGTGCAGATAACTTATGGCGGGAACAGAAAAGCAGAACTGGTACTCGCGGGAAAAGACTGCTTCCTCATTGAAGGAAAGGATATAAGGAAAATTCATGGCGATAATTTAACACTTGTTGAATCCTCAAAAGAAGAGCTTGAAAAAGCACTTGCAGAAAGCAAAGGCAAGCTAAGCACGAAAATATCAGGCGAAGTATTCCATGCTCTTGAGAAGGCGCTGGGCAAGTTCGAGATGATTATCTAACGAGCCAATAAGGTTTAAAAACCATTCTTATTTAACAAAAACATGAAAGGGATAGTTGTTCAGTTCAGGAGAAGCCGCCACAGGATACATGAAAGGCATTATCTTTTAGACTTAGGACTAAAGAGCAGGGATGAAGCCAAGAAAATGGCTGGAAAAGCTGTTGAATGGAAGTCTCCAGCTGGAAAGATAATAAAGGGAAAAATAAGCGATGCCCATGGAAATAAAGGACTTGTAAGAGCTATTTTTGAATCAGGATTGCCAGGACAGGCAATAACCACAGACGTGGAGGTAAAGTAAGATGAATGAAAATGAAGGTTTATGCAGATTTGCAAGAGGATGGAACGGTATAAGGTGCAATTTACCATTGGTATCAGGATATGCGCAAAGGATGAACTGGGCAGAAACGAATGGAGAGAAAGAAGGGGCAGTTTATGTTGGCGCAAGGGAAGCACTTGTACATTTGTGCAGTGCATGCCATCCTTGTGCTGAAACTATTACTGCATATGATGAAAATGGAAAGATGGTAACATTAAACAGAAGAGAACATTATGATGTAGAATTAGCAAAGCAAAAAGCAGACGAATTAATGGAGGTAACCGCAGAGGAAGAATAATATGGGACTCAGAAAAGCAGCATCATATTCAAAAAGGTATGCAAGACCCTTTACAAGAAACTCAAGGAGAAAGAACAGGGCTTACATAAAAACAATCCCGCATGTCAAGATTGCCAAATTCAATGTTGGAAACCAGAAAGACTTCCGAGAGGGAAAACACACTTTTGTTGTAAGGCTTATATCAAATGAAAAGGTTCAGATAAGGGACAATGCGCTTGAGGCAGGAAGAATGCACACACACAAATTGCTTGATGAGAAAATACCTGGAGAATACTTCCTTGCAGTCAAAGTGCAGCCGCATCATTTTCTTAGAAATAACAAGACTTCCGGGGTTGCTGGCGCAGACAGAATGTCAACTGGAATGAGCCATTCATTCGGCATCATTGAAGGCAGAGCGGCTCTTGTTCCCGCAGGACATGACATATTCTTTATTTCCTGCATGAATGAGAAAGCAGCAAGAATAGCCCGTGAAGTTCTTGAATCAGTAAAAGCCAAAATGCCTTCCTCAACGAAGATTACTTTTGAGCAGATAAAGAAGGATTAATATTATGATATCTGTAACAAATGTTTATGTCAAAGAGACAAAAGACAGGGGAAAAGGGGTTTTCGCAAAACAGGATATAAAGGAAGGGGAGATAGTAGGCATCTGCGAAGGCAAGATTTATCAAGAAAAAGATATTGTATCCAGTGGATTGCCTGATGATCATTTCATGCAGATAGGTTGGCATAAATTCATGTTTGTAGAACCTCCAATAGGCAATACAAATCATTCTTGCGAGCCAAATTGCGGAATAAAAGAGCTCATTAAACTAATCGCCTTAAAAGATATTAAAAAAGATGAAGAGATAACCTTAGATTATGACACATATGAATATGATTGGGTGATGAAATGCAAGTGCGGAAGTGAAAATTGCAGAAAGACCATTAGAGGCTATAAATCTCTGCCAGTTGAATTAAAGAAAAAGTACAAAGGTTACATTTCAGAATATCTATCAAGCCCAAAGCCAGGAGACATATTATGAAATACCTTTTTATTCTTGGAAGAAATCCAAAACTCTCTGAAGCAGAAATATTATCTTACCTTGAAAGAGAAGGAATTGCTGTCAAGAACTCTGGTTTTAAGTCGAATGCATTGGTTATTGAGGTTGATAAAACACTTGAGGTTAAGAAAGTTGTTAATGAATTGGGAGGAGTTATTGCAATTGGCAGAGTCTTACTGTCAGGAGAGGTTGAATCAATTGCTAAGGAGATTAGAAACAAGGCGATTTACTTGGGGAGAGAAAATAAAGTTGTTTATTCTGTTTTGAATTATGCAGAGAGTGAGAAATTTAACGATATCCTCGATGCAATAAAGGAGAATTTTCGAAAAGAGAGATTGAAAGCAAGATATAAGGGAGTGAGCGGAACAATAAAACTTCAGGGCGGAGACATTGTTCATGGAAGCCCTTCCAAGATAATGCTTCGAGATATGAACTATTTTCTTTTTGGTGACAAAGAACTGGAATTTGGAGTGCTTGAAGCAAGCTATAATGCTGAAGAGTCTGAGAAAAATGATATGCAAAAACCATACAGGCGAGAGAGCCTGGCAATCTCACCAAGATTGGCAAGAGTGCTGATTAATTTATCTCAAGTAAAGGAAAAACAGACTTTGCTGGATCCTTTCTGCGGAGTAGGAGCAATAGTTGGCGAAGCATTGCTGAAAGGAATCAATGTTATTGGCATTGACATTGATGAAGATGCTGTAAAAAATGCAAAAAGAAACATATCTTGGCTAAAAAACCAATACAAGTTCAATTCAAACTACGAGCTAACAAATGCTGATTCAAGCAAAATCGAAATAAAATCTTTTGACGGTGTTGCCACAGAACCCTCTTTGGGCGAGTTGCTGAGAAAAGTCCCAACAAGAGAGAAGGCAGAGGAGATGATATTTGAATTTGAGAATCTTATGATTGATGTCTTGAACAATATAAGGAGGAGCATGAAGAAAGGGGGAAAGATTGCATTCACAGCACCATTGATAAAAAGCCAGAAAGGCAAGGTTTCATGCAATATAGATGAAATATGCGACAACACTGGTTTGATGGTTTATGAGCTTAAGAACTCAGGAATTCAATTTCCCATACGAGAGTTCCGCGAGGACCAAATTGTAGGGAGAGATATCTTTGTTTTGTGCGTTTAAGCAATTAAAGTAATATTTATTAACTCTGTTTCTTATTTATTCAAATGGCTGAAAAAGGGGCGAAAACAAAAGTTATTCCAGCGAGCGATAGTCCCGGCGGACTTGTCAAGTGGTTTTCTGAATTAAGCAACAAGGATATTGCAATTGCGGGCGGCAAAGGAGCAAGCCTTGCTGAAATGTATAATGCAAAATTCCCAATACCACCTGGATTTGTTATAACTGCGCAGGCTTACACTTATTTCATGAACAAATCAGGATTGCTTGAAAAGATAAAGCAAATGCTTGCAGGCTTGGACATGGAAGACACTGAGAAACTAGAAACTCTTTCCAAAGATATAAGAGAATTGATATCAAATTCTGAGATGCCTCTTGAAATGGAGAATGAAATAACAGAAGCGTATGATATTCTTGACACAAGCAAGCAGGCATTAAAAGAGGCGAAGGGAACTGCTCTTGATATACTAAAGAATTCGTACGAGCCGCCATTTGTTGCTGTCAGAAGCTCGGCAACCACCGAGGACCTGGCTGACGCGAGTTTTGCAGGACAGCAGGAAAGTTTCCTGAATGTCAAGGGCAAGACGGACTTAATAATGAAAGTCAAGCAATGCATTGCTTCGCTATTCACTGCAAGGGCTGTCTATTACAGGGAGAAAAAAGGATTTGGGCAGGAGAAAGCACAGCTTGCAGTTGTTGTAATGAAAATGATTGATTCTGACAAGTCCGGAGTTATTTTCTCGAGAAACCCAATAACAATGGAAGATACAATAATGATAGAGGCTGTCTGGGGGCTTGGAGAAGGAATTGTTTCAGGAAGAATAAAACCAGACAACTACATTGTTGACGGGAACGTTGACAAGTTCAATATTCTTGACATGAGTATCTCTGAGAAGAAAGTTGCAATAACAAGGTCTTCATCTGGCGAGAACCAGATAGTGAAGCTGACTGAGGAGAGGGCAAAGCAGCAGGTTCTTAATAATTACGAGATAAAGATGCTGGCAATATATGCAAAACAGCTTGAGGAGCATTACAAGAAGCCCCAGGATATTGAGTTTGCTATATCTGGAAAAGACATTTATATTGTGCAGTCAAGGCCGATAACAACATTAGGGATGGAAAAGAAAGAGAAGAAGGAATTTGGTGGAGCGATATTGCTTACTGGCTTGGGAGCATCACCGGGAGCTGCTTCAGGGACAGTGAAAATAGTTTATTCGCTTGATGACTTGAAGAAAATAAAGAAAGGGGACATTCTTGTTACAGAAATGACTAATCCTGACATGGTTGTAACAATGCAAAGAGCTTCTGGAATAATAACTGACGAGGGGGGAATAACTTCTCATGCTGCAATTGTCTCAAGAGAGATGGGAATTCCTGCGGTTGTTGGAACAGGAAGCGCAACAAAGAAATTAAAAGATGGGGATATTGTCACTGTTGATGGAAATTCCGGCAAAGTATTTGAAGGCAAGGGCGAAACTAAAGTGTCTGAAGTAAATCCTATTGTTCCAACTAGAACAAAGATAAAAGTCATTGTTGACTTGCCTGATTTTGCTCAGCGCGCCGCCTTGTCTGGCGCAAAAGCTGTTGGATTGACAAGAATTGAAGGAATAATCGCGGAATCTGGAAAGCATCCTCTTTATTTTGCGAAAAAAGATGATTTTGCTGATTATGTCAAGCTGTTATATGAAGGGATAAAAAGAATTGCAGAGCCATTTGAAGAGGTATGGGTGAGAACTTCTGATATAAGGAGTGATGAATACAAGAATCTTGCTGGAGCACCAAAGGAAACTGAAGGAAATCCTATGCTTGGCAATCATGGAATCAGGTTTGGACTTAAGAATCCAGGAGTATTAAAGTCTGAGCTTGAAGCTGCAATAAAAGTAGCCCGTGAATTCCCAAACAAGAAGATAGGAATAATGATGCCCCAAGTAATTGCACTCTCTGAGCTGCAGCAAACAAAGAATTTTGCCGTGCAAATCGGCATGCCTGAAAACTTCAAGATAGGCATCATGGTGGAGACGCCTGCTGCTGTGCAGATAATAAATGAACTCTGCAAGGAAGGAATTTCTTTCATAAGCTTTGGAACAAATGACTTGACGCAGTATGTGCTTGCAATTGACAGAAACAACTCTGAAGTGCAGTATCTCTATGATGAGATGAATCCTGCCGTATTATCAGCAATAAGTTATGTAATAAGAAGATGCAAGAAATTCGGGGTTGAAACAAGCATCTGCGGGCAGTCTGGAAGCAAGGAAGAGATGGTTAGATTTCTCATTTCAGAAGGAATTGACTCAATATCTGTAAATGCAGATGCTGCTGAGAAAATTTCCAAACTCGTGGCTGATTTGGAAAGCGGGAACAATTCAATGCCTAAAGCTGAGGAAAAAGAAGCAGAAACTCGAGAGCAAAAAGAGCTGAATGTTCCTGAACCAGAAACACCTGTGCCTGAGCAATCACCAGAACCTGAAGAGAAACCAAAGGGAAAATTGGAGCCTATTTTTGAGGAAATCAGCAAGAAGATGATGAAACAGCCTGTTGAACCTGAACCAAAACCAGAGCAGGACAACAATGAATATATGCCTGGAGAGCCGAAAAAAGCAGATATTCCGTCGCTAAATGATGCGATTCCGATTGATTCAAGCCTGTTCGGCAAAGATGACGAACTTGGCATTGATAATGAGCTGAAGATCGAGTAATTGTTACTACTTCTATGTGACATCTATAGAAAGGTTTAAATACTAGTTCTGCCTATGAAAAGTATGACAGATGAATATGAAGAAGCAAAGAGTGAAGAAATAAGGGAAAACCTGGGAGTTTTCAGACCTATTGATAAAAATGAGCATTATGATCCTAAGAAATTTGTAAGGGCACAAAGTCAGATAAAGGACATGGAAGAATATGTTCAAAGATTAAACCAGCCCAATGGACATGCTGATGTCAGCGCAAGGAGAGACTTGTCTGGTTTGTTATACGGCGATCCTAATGAACAGCTTAGGAGACCAACTGAACATTTGATGTCCGAAGCAAATGACGCACTTAGTTCTGGAGTCGAGAATATGGGAAGATATATTGAAAACAATTCAGGGCAGGCAATGAGCGGGCTTGATGGCAAGAGCTTGATGGGACTTGTAATAAACAGCCATCCATTATACCTGACAGGAGATGAAAGACATGATAAAGTTGCAGCTGATATCCTGGAACTCAGAGCAATGAATAGCCCTAATGAAGAAGTCAGGCATAAAGCATCAGGCAATATGATGAGAAGAATATTGACTGACAAAGAAGTTCCTGATTGGGTGAAAGTTTCTATTCAAAGATATGCTGCAAGAGAATCAACTTTTGTTGCCACAATATTTTCAAGATATCATGAGGGGCAAGAAAAAGCGATAGCCAGATATCTGACAAGTGGAGACAAGCCTGACGAGAGCAAGCTAAGGAGATTGATAAATGAAAGCCTTAGAGTTGCCTATGACAAGTTTGATGATGTGCCTTCTGGCGAAGAGAATGATGATGAGAGAAAGGATATATGGGAGCAGAACATAAGGCCTTGCTACCTCGCTATTGCAGGAGAGCTGCGTTCAATCGAGAAGAAAAAGCTTGAGGAAAAGGACAGCAAGAAGCAGGAATCAAAAGCCAGAGAAGCAGAAAGGCAATCCTTGAGAATGGCTGCTTAAATTTTAATCTTTCTTTATATCAAAAAAACAATGTGCCACCACATATTAAAAGGTGTGGTTTGATTGGCACTTGTTTTTTGGATGCTCAAGAAACTACCCCGCACTAAAGTGTGTGGTTTTAGTCAGGTTTCTTGACATCAAGAAGTTTGTTGACTATTTTTACCATTTCATTCATGAATTTTTCTGCAATTTCCTGCCATTTTTCTATTTCAGAGCCTTTTACTGAAGTGACTTTGCCGTGAGAGATGTTCTTATGCATCGTGAATAAATCCTCAAATGCACGCACATAACCCTTGCTTAGCATACCTGTATCGACAAAAGCCTCTTTCAGAAATTCAGGTATGTGTTCTGGGCTTGGCGGCACTTTTCCAGATGTTATAAGCGCTGCTTGGGCTGAATCAACCATTGTCCAATAGACTCCTTCTATTGCATTCATCTCAGCCACTTTGCTTCGAACTAAGTGAGTTGGAGCTCTCTGCAATGCGGCAAAAACAGCTTCTGGAGTTGCTCGTATTTTTCCCTGCTCAAGCAAGGCTTTTATTGGTGAGAAGAAACCACCTAAATCCACAAGGGGCTGCCCATATCTCAAGATATTAAGAACAACAGGGTCACCATGAATAAGGTCCTGCCACCAACTTGTTAATTTTATTGTATTCACATGAAGTTCGCGCCCATAGTTCTTTGAAGCGACTAATTTTCCAAGCTCCTCGCGATACCAGGCTATAAGCTCCAGGTCCCATTCAACTGAAGCATCATCAATGACAAAGATAACATCAATATCGGATTTAAGCTGAGAGTCCTGCTTGGCTTGAGAGCCAAAAAGGATTGATGCTTTTATCAGCCTGTCAAATTTTTCCTGCGCGCGGAGAGCAAAGTCCATGGCTATGTCTTTCTCATCAACAAGCTTTTTGCCTGATTTTGCGCTTTTCACCTTCTTTTTCATTTTAATATATATTTTGTAGTGATATTTTCTTTTTAAAGATTTGCCTTTCAAATCTTTAGTCCATTGGATTTCCGGAGACTCTTGAACGCCCGGACATCTGCCCGCCGAGCTCAATAGGGAGATTGGCAAATCCTGCTCCATACATTGAATGATGAACCTCTGGACTTATTGTACCCAAACCTGAGGAGTACCCCTGAGGGCCCCAATATGATGCATTCTTCATTGCATAGATAGGGGAGTCAAAGTGCGACAAAGTCTCGCCAAAAGGAGTTGTCTGGAAATGCTGATACCAGTTCCCTGCCTCTATTATTTTCTTGAATTTGTCATTTTCCTTGGCAACTATCTTCATCATCTCCTTTGTAGGCACGTTTCCCATGCCCATTGGCAATTCTGTGTGCTCCATGCCAAAGTTGTCAGAGAGATGAACATGCTTTATATTCTTTGCAACAGCCCTTGTTTCTGCAAGAACTTCTTCCTTGCCTGCACCGAACTTCCTCATCATGTTAATGTGCCCAACATCCCATGTTGCGCCTATAACTTTCTTGGATGCTTCCTTTGCTTCTGATTCGGACATTCCTCCCTGGACCGCCTTTTGAACAAACTTTTTCTGCGATTTCTCAATCAGCTCGTTCAAATCTTTCCCATTGTAAATTATTGCCTGTCCTGCTGGAGGATTCTCAATGCTTATTATTGGGGATTTGTCGCCGTAGGTTTTGTAAGATTTCAGAGCGAGATTGGAGAAGGTTTCTGAACCCTGCTCCATTGAAAATTGCTTCAATGGTTTCAGAGTTTGTGGAATTTCAATGGAACGAAGAAGCTGCACACCTCTTGTAACTGCCTCCGCAAGCTCATGAACTTTTTCAGGCTTCTCAAGATAATTAAGCTTGGGTTTTATATAATCCCTGAACTCATCCATCTTCTTCAAGCTCATTTTTGCTTCCGAGTTGCCAGTTTCGCTTGACTTTTTGGTAGATTCATATGCCTGGTCAAACATATTCTTTAATCCATTGTAGGCATCTCTCAAGTAGAGATCTCCATAAAGTGTTTTCTGCAGGTTCTTTTTTGTAATATCAGCAAAATCTTCTTCAATATGATATTTTGCTAATGTCTTGATGTCATTTTCAACTTTTTCTGTCTTTCCTTCTGTAAAATCCTTATATACATTAAGGAGTTCTTGGTCTCCAGATTTCTTTCCATGGGAAGGTGCAGAGCCCATTGCTTCTTCTACAACATTTGCACCATGCTCGGCTGCGTAATTAAGGTGTTGCAATTCCTTGAACCAGCTATCTTTGTTTATTTTCTTTATTTTATCTTCAACATTGGGTTCTTTCTCGCTTTCAAAGTAACTTATTTTTGCAGGTAGCTGCTGGAAATCGCCTGTGCTTTCATTAATCACAACAACTTCTTTTATAACAGGGACTTTCTTTTTTTCGCCTTCGACAATCTTTTCTTCCCATACTTGTGTTTCTGCAGGAAGCCCTGCTACGCTTGCATGAAAAGTGGTGACAATGTTGCCTTCAGGATTAAGTTCATGCGCTTTCTCCATAGCATCCCACATGTGCGTCTCTGATTGTTCGCGTTCATAAGGGCTCCATCCTCTCTTTGTCAGCCCAGTTGGCTCGACCAATGGCGCATGCAAAGTCAGTTCAACATTCTTTCCTAAAAGTTTTCTAAGCCGATTTAACTCTGTGAAATGCTCTTTTGGAATAGATTCAAAAACATCTGGCGAGACGCTTGAAACTTCCAGGGTTGTTGCTCCTGTATTAAGCTTGTTTGAGGCTTCTTTCAGCTGGTTTGCAGTCCTGGGGTCTGTTGCAATGCCTATGCCTGCAGCAGGATTGTATTGGTATGCTTGGGAGAATCCTCCATATTCAGGGTCAAACCCATAGTTTGCTCCCTCGTAGAAATAATCACCTCCGCTCATATAATAATTGAGATTTTAAGTTATATAAATGTTATTTAGGCTTCCCAAGGATAACGTTTGGTTTCTTTTTTCTGATGGGGCTCAACTGAGAGGTTATATTTCTCACCCTCTTCATTAACAGGGCGCGCAGATTCAAGCTCTCTATTTGCGATAGCTTCCCGCCTGTCAAGGCTTGGAGCAATTCCCATTATATTAGTTCTTCCCGTGACAAATCTATTTCCTGAGGTTTCGTATTTCTGCCTAATCTCTTTCTCTGTAACATTGGTCTGGACTTGGTAAATAGGGCCCCGGTTTTCAGGAGTTTCTTGTGCTTGAATTTGTTCTATTTCAGGAGTTTGCTGGGCTGCCTCTCGCTGTTCAAGAGTTGGAAAAACTCGGGCAGAAGGGCCTGTTTCTGCTATGTCCTCAAGTGATGGTTCTTCTGCTTCCAACTCGACTGGAGATTCATCTTTTTTTATCTCTGTTACTTTTATGCTTGATTTTATTTCTCTTACAATTATCTTAGATTTTCCTGCTTTAGGCATGAATTATTGAAGAATGAGCTATATTTATTCTTTAGGATTGGAATGCGGGGCTCTCGTTTGCTTTCTTGAATGAATCATAGAACTTCCTACACTTTCTCCTTCCTTCTATGCTTGCCTGAGAGCGCATTACCTCATCCATTTTAGAGTCGGGCGTTACGCCTGCTTTTTTCTCTTCTCTTTTCTTTTCCTCGCTTTTCTCGGACTTAAACAAGTCAGTTATGCCTGAGAAAAGTGCTGAGAAAGGATTTATTTCTGAAGATTCCTCTTCTTTCTTTGTTTCTTTCTTATCTTCAAGGAATTCATCTATGTCTTTTTGTAAAATATCAAGGCTTTGAGTGGTTGAGCCCTCTGCCCATTCAAGCATATCCTTGAAATCATCATATTCCAATTGCTCCTTCAAAACTTTTTGCTCGTCTTTATTCAATGCAAAACTCGTGAATATTATTTCTGCTGTGCCTTTGAAACCATAGCCGCGCTCATGCCTTTCTGGAATTGTTCTAAACTTGAGCTCAGAGAGAATATAAAAAGTATATTTTCTCTTATTTGCTTCCTTAAAGACTTTCGGCAATTCTCCCCGGGCAACATCAACATAAACTTTGTAATCACCAATTCCCAAGAGTGTTAATTCAAAGAGAGAAGTATTGAAAGCATAAACAAAAGCAGATGTCTCTGTTGCTCTCTGCTCCAATCTTGAAGCTGCCTTCAAATAAGGCTTTACCCAGCGAGAATACAATTTTACTGTATTCAACTGACTTTTCAGATAGATTTTTTCTATATCATATCTTTTCCTAAGCTCGTGCTCGGACTCGCCGAGCCAGCGCTCAAATTCTGAAAATCTCTGCTTAAGCAAATTCTTCACCCTATCATTCAAATCCATTGTGTTTATGTGCTGCAATGATTGAGCAACCATGAAACCGTCTATAAGCATTACAAAGTTGGGCTGATTCTGCCCAGAGACTGCTAGTCCTTTGAGAGAAGTGTTGCCTCTTTTTGCATCAACTTGGTCAAGCCAGACTTGTTTGAGAGACAAGAAAGCTGCTTCATTCTTCAGCTTATCTTTCTTGTCATTGTAATCGTCATAAATTGCAAGACGGAGCTTGAATTCCTTTAAGTCATAAATTATATTCAGGATGACTTTTATTATCTGGTTTATGCCTCCAAGCAGCTTGCCTGCCTCTTCCTGCATCTTTGTTGCCTTCATTCCCATTTCTGAGAAGTGGGCTGAGCCAGGGGATGAGACAAAATTATCAGATAATTTCTCAGCAGAGCCATATTCTGCCTTGTTGTAAAGATAATCATGCAGCCAGAAATAGACCTGCTCGACAGACTGGGTTGAGGATTCATATGTAAGGAGATGCTGTTCAATTGAATTTTTGATGCCTGCAAGCTTGAAAGGTGTCTTTATTACTTCATCAAAATCCATGTATTCGGGCTCTACAAGCTCTGCTTTTTCTGCGCCCTTAAGATAGGCATTTTTCTCGCCTTTTTCCAAAGATTCTTTTACTATCCTCTTTACCATATCCCGAAGAGTTACATCTTTCTTGTTGTCGCGCTCTTCTTCTTTAAGATAGCGGTTTGAGCAATATACATCAGGAACAATTGCTGCAACTAGTTTCTTTGGGTCAACTGCCATTTTATCCTTATATGCGGGAACCTATGGTTCCCCTGATATGTCACCCCTCCTTTAAGAGTAACCTTACTCCAACTAATGAAAAGGGGTTTAAATAGGTTTTTAGAAATATCAAGCCTGCGTTTGAAAGGGATTGAACACTAAAACGTCGGGTTTAAATAAAAGAATTCACTATTAAAATTATGGCGATATTTGGAAAAGGAGATGATTATGTTGATTATACTCTGCTTAAGAAGAAAGGCATATTGAAACTACCTGAGGAAAAGAAGCTGCCTGTGAAAGCCGAGGGCGGATTCATTGATTTTACAGCATTTGGAAGCAATGAAACTAAGTCATTAACTCAAACTAAGGAAACACCTTCTCCTAATTTTGACTTCTTAAATAACATGGCTGCTGCAGCGAGCACACCAAATTCAGATTCTTCCTCATCTGTTTCTCCTTTGGCTAATTTTGATGCTATCCAGCCAGCAAGTTCAACTGCACTATTATCTCCAGATAACAAAGAGCTAAATGCATTAAAGATAAAAATTGATGACATGGATTACAAGCTTGACAGGTTTATTGAAAGGATTGACAAGCTTGAAGAGAAGTTGAATAAAACTATTTGATTATTTTTTTGGAAGAGGGCAGAACTTAGGGAACCCGTCATCTGCTTTCTCGCAGAAGCTCCTGGTTGCATCAGAGATTATGCCTGGAATTGCGATTGTTATTGCTCCATGAAGAAGCAGGGATTCAAGAATTGATTCGATATCCTTACTAACTTTCAGTTTTGGAGTCCCTCCAAGGAGTTTGACAAGTTCTGGAGGGGTTATAACTAAATTTCTCTGAAGATATTCTTCAGCCAAATCAAATGGTGCAACATGGCTGCAGTAGAATATTGCTTTCCTCTCATTTTCTTCTGTCCAGGAAATACTTTTTAGATAATGACATGATTTTGCCAATATAAGGCTAGTAAGCCCATCACCCCAGCAACTTTTTACCGGGTCCCCCTGCTTGTTATACTTATCAAGTGTTTCATCAAGAAGCCTGTATCCTGATTCATTCTGCACGCCTTTATTAATTTCAATAGTGCCTCTCTCGGAAGCTAAACTTAAAATGTCATCTGGCGGCAGTCCGGCAATATTAGAAACTGCGATAACTTTTCTTAAATCTTCTTTTGACAGTGCGCACATTTACCTTGTGAATATCCAAGTTATATAAGGATTATTGCATTCCAGTGGAAGAAAACCTTAAAAGTCCGTTAATTCTTCAATATTCATGAAGGACTTTTCAAAAGAGATTAAAGCCTATGCATTGAAGAATGCGCTTGAATTTGGAAGAACAGATGTGGGAAGGATATTGCCAAAACTCTTTAACCATGGGCTTGAGAAGAAAGACATCAAAAACGTGATGCCAAAAATCATAGAAATTATCAAAGAAGTTAATTCTTTGGATGAAGCAAAAAGGCAGCAAGAGTTCCATGACTTGAAGGGATTTGTCAAAGAAGCTGAGCAAAAAGAAGAAGGATTGCCTGAGCTTGAGAATGCTATTGAAGGAAAAGTTGTGACGAGACTTGCGCCAGAGCCGTCAAAATACACGCACATTGGACATGCTCTTGTGTTTATGATTCAATATCTTTATGCAAAAAAGTACAAGGGCAAGTGCATCTTGAGATTTGAAGACACTAATCCTGAGAAGTCGACTCAAGAATTTTATAATTCAATAAAAGAAGACTTATCGTGGCTTGGAATAAAGTGGGATGAAGAGATTGTTGCTTCAGGCAACATGGAAAAATATTACGAGCTTGCTGAGAAACTGATTAAGTCAAAGGAAGCTTATGTCTGCAAGTGCCCGCAGGAAGAAGTCAAGAAATTAAGGGAGAAGATGAAAGCATGCAAGTGCAGAAGCCAAACTGAAAAAGACAACCTAAATCACTGGAAAGACATGCTCAACAGAAAATATGGAGAAGGCGAAAGAACATTAAGATTGAAAGGAAACATGAAATCAAAGAATGGAGTGATGCGAGACCCGATTATATTCAGGATAACACACGCAAAGCATTTTATACAAGGAGAGAAATATGCTGTCTGGCCAATGTATGACTTCGAGAATCCTGTTGAAGATTCACTGAATGGAGTTACTCATGTCATACGCTCAAAAGAATTTGAGCTTAGAGCTGAACTGCATGAATATATCCTTAAACTGCTTAAATTGAAAATGCCTGTAGTTCGCGAAATTGGAAGATATGAAATAACTGGAGCTGAGACTCAAGGTCGCGTGATAAGAGAAATGATTGAGAAAAGAAAAGTTTCTGGATGGGATGACCCGCGGCTTGTGACAATAAAAGCGCTCAGGAGAAGGGGTTTTGTTCCTGAGATGTTCAAAGAGCTTGCGCAGACAGTTGGATTGTCAAAGAGTTCAGGACACATTGATCCAACGGTGCTGGGCGCTGTAAACAGGAAAATTATTGACCCTATTGCAAACAGATATTCTTTTGTTAAGAATCCCAAGGAACTTGGGATTGTAAAGAAACCGAAAATAAAGAAGGTTGAAGTGCCCATACATCCTGACAAGGCTGAAACAAGGAAGATTGAGATTGGCAAGATTTTCATCTCTGAGGATGATTTCAAGAACTTGAAGGGAAAAGAAGTCAGGCTACTTCATCTTTACAATGTGGAATTGGGCAAGACTCCGGACAAAACCAAGTTCACAAGCGAGGAAAACAAGGATATCCCAAAGATTAACTGGGTTTCAGATGGCATAAAAACGAAGATATTAATGCCTGATGGGAAATGGGTCTCGGGACTCGGGGAAAAGTCAATTGAGGACTTGGAAGAGGGAGATATAATACAGTTCGAGAGATTTGGCTTTGCCAGGTTTGACCGGGTTGGCAAAGAGGGAGACTTTGAGTTTTGGTTCAGCCACAGATAAAGAGGCATAATAAGGTTTATATAGTAAATTGAGGTAATTTTGTTATGATAAGTAAAAGGGGGTTGAGTGACGTTGTAACAACTGTCCTGATTGTTCTTTTGACAATTGTCGCAATTGCGATATTGTGGAGCTTCTTACAGCCAATGTTTACAAGCAGCGGGCAGAAAGTGCAGACACAGCAGCAATGCCTTGCATTAAGCCTTGAAGTAACAGGATGCCAAAGCGCAGTGGGCGAGACAAATGCAACAGTTAAGAGAAGTCCAGGAATTGCAACTCTAAAAGAAGTGAAACTTGTCTTTGAGAGTCCTGAGGGTTCAACGAAAGTGGTAACAAGCACTACAGAAATACCTGCTGAACTTGAGACAAAGTTCATCAGCGCTGGCGACTTGGGATTTGATGCTGTAAA